>DAOWNP010000152.1 GCA_030642545.1 Desulfobacteraceae bacterium
TCCTGTACTGATAAAAACTCTTGATGATTTCGGACCCATTCCTAACGTTATAGAAGACGGAAATACATTTGATGACAATGCATATAAAAAAGCATCTTTTACAGCAAGTGTTCTGGGATATCCGGCTCTTGCTGATGATTCTGGGCTTGCTGTAGAAGCATTAAATGATGCTCCGGGGATTTTTTCTGCACGTTATGCAGGGGAAAATAAAACAGACGAGCAGCATTACCAAAAGCTTCTTCATGAGATGAATGATAAAACAAACAAAAATGCAGCCTTTAAATGTGTTGTTTCAATAGCTGTACCTACAGGTGCTGCTTTAACCTATGAAGGTGAATGCAAAGGAATAATTACAGACAAACCTTTAGGGGAAAATGGTTTTGGATATGACCCTGTTTTTTATTATCCTGCACTTAACAAAACCTTCGCACAATTAACCTTAGAAGAAAAAAACAAGGTAAGTCACAGGGGCAAAGCCCTAATGGAAATTGCCGGTGAATTTGATAAAGTACTTATCTGGATTAATCAAAACATGCCTGTTCTTGAAAAATTTAATTGTGAAGAATAAAAATATGCTGAAAGATTTAGTTTTAAAAAACAGAAGTTGTAGAAGGTTTTATCAAAACCATAAAATAGATGATGAAATTCTGATCAATCTTGTTGAGCTTGCAAGAATATGTCCTTCTGCTGCTAATCTTCAGCCTTTAAAATATTATATATCCAACAAAAGTGAAACAAACAAAAAAATATTTTCAACTCTTTCATGGGCTGCTTACTTAAAAGATTGGTCAGGACCATGTGAGGAGGAGAGACCAGCATCATATATTATTATTTTAAAAGATACAAAAATCTCTGATAATTGTGATTGTGATTTAGGTATTTGTGCTCAAACAATTTTACTTGGTGCCAGAGAAAAAGGGCTTGGAGGCTGTATGATAGCTGCTGTTTCCAAAAATAAACTAAAAGAGAGCCTCAATATAGCTGATCATCTTAAAATACTTCTAATTATTGCCATTGGGAAACCAAAAGAAAATATTATTCTTGAAACAGTTGGTTTGAATAATAGTATCAAATACTGGCGTGATACTAATAGCATTCACCATGTACCTAAAAGAAATCTTAAAGATATTATCATAAAATAATAAACCATATTAAAAGCTGTTTTTTTCTGCCTTAAAATTAAAATTGAACAAATCAGTTTTTTGTGCGACAACCTGTCAACAGGTAAATAAGATTCTCTTCAAAAACTAAATACAACGTGTTATAAATTTTCCAAAAAACAATAAACCATATGAAATACTCTTTTAAATCAAGTTCTAAACGCTTTTCCACAGCAGGAAAATTAACAGTCTCTTTTTTTATGGGATTTTCCTGTGGTTTGCCACTGCTTTTAACTTTATCTGTTTTACAGGCATGGATGAAAGATGAAGGAGTTGACCTTACCGTTATAGGTATGATGTCTCTTGTTGGACTTCCTTATACCATTAAATTTTTATGGGCTCCTTTTTTAGACAGATTTATTCCACCTTTTTTAGGCAGAAGAAGAGGCTGGCTGCTCATTGCCCAGATTGCATTAATGTTATCTATTGCAGGACTCGGACTTACAAGCCCTGGAAAATCCCCATGGATGGTAGCTTTTGTTGCATTTTTGGTTACTTTTTTCAGTGCTTCACAGGATATTGTAGTAGATGCTTACAGAAGAGAAGATTTATCAGACAAAGAACTCGGATTTGGTTCTTCACTATATGTAAATGGCTACAGGGTTGGTATGTTACTTGCGTCCGGCGGAGGGTTGATTCTTGCAGATCAGATATCTTTTTCTTTTATATATCTTCTTTTTTCAGGAGTCATGCTTATTGGGGTTGTAACCACACTTGTTGCACCAGAACCAAAAATGGAGCAGGGAACTCCTAAAACCATAAAAGATGCTGTAATAGACCCTTTAAAAGAGTATTTTACCAGAAAAAATGCGGTTCTTATTCTTGCCTTTATTCTCCTTTATAAAATAGGTGATACCATGGCAAGCAATCTAACCATACCTTTTTATCTTGATATCGGATTTTCTAAAACTGAAATAGGTACTGTTGTTAAACTATTCGGCTTTTGGGCAACAATTGCAGGAAGCCTTATAGGTGGAGCTTTAATGCTTAAAATAGAGATTAAAAAAAGTCTGTTTTTTTTTGGAATTCTTCAGGCTGTTTCAACAGCAGGCTTTGCAGTCTTATATTATATAGGCCACAGTATTATAGGATTATCTGCTGTGGTTGCCTTTGAAAATTTAACAGCCGGCATGGGAACATCAGCATATGCTGCCTATATGGCAAGCATTACAAACAAACAATTTACAGCTACTCAATATGCTCTTTTAAGCAGTCTTATGGGTATCCCACGAGTAATAATATCTGCTCCCACCGGTTTTATTGCAAAGAACATAGGCTGGAGTAGTTTTTTTATTTTATGTACTTTAATTGCAATTCCAGGATTAATTCTTCTATATAAAATTATACCTGAAAAACAAACAAAAAGAACACAGGCAAAATAGCAATGAAAAATAACAATATTACACAGATAGAAACAGATCTGCATCAGCAAAGACTTTTAAAACTTTATGAGACAAGAAAGCATATATTAACTCTTCAGGCAGAAAAAGCCTTAGATGTCATTTTTGAAGAAAAACATCCTGCTGCTTTAATACACAGCTTTCCAGAAGAAGAATTCTACTATTTAATTCATCATATAGGACTTGATGACTCTCTTGAATTGCTCTCACTTGCATCTTTTAAACAGTGGGAATATATTTTAGATATAGATGTATGGGAAAAAGACAAAATAGATATACCAATGCTTTTAAAATGGTTTGATTTTCTTCTTATAGCAGATCCAAAACGACTAATAAAATGGTTATATAAAGAAAAAACTGAATTTTTAGAATACTTTCTTCTTAAAAATATAGATGTCATCATAAGAGAACATGATCAGGATCCATCTGAAATAGGAGAGGATTACACAACCTTTGATGATGTATATTATTTCAAAATTATAAAATGCAATACTCAAAATATTCTCCCTGATGAAAATGCTCAGGAAGCTATTATAAACAAACTGTTAAAACATATTATTTCAGAAGATATTATAGTCTACCAGAATTTATTACATGAATTTCAAACAATCATATGTGCTGAATCAGAAGAAGAGATGTACCGTTTAAGAAACGTAAGGCTTGCTGAAAAAGGTTTTACACCTTATGAAGATTCTCTTAGAATATATCAGCCTGTAACTGATATGGAAATAAAAAATCTACAAAAAAAACATTTTATAAAAGATATGGATACACTATTTTCGCCTCTTATTTATCCTATGCAGTTGTCACAAGATAATAATATTTTTATCAAAACCTTAAAAAAAATCCAAAACAAATCCATACATTTCCAATTACAGTCAGAATTTGCAAATCTTTGCAATATGATAATTTCAGCAGATAAAATTAAAATAAGAAGCAAAAAAGAACTCCAGTTTGTAGTAAAAAAAGCAAGTGGCTATTTAAGTACTGGTATTGAATCTTTTCTATCATTAAATCAAGATAACAAAAAAGACCCCTGTAGATTAATACAAAGCTATCCTCTTGAAACGATATTTAGAATGGGCTATGGCAATGCAGTAAAGCTTAAATGGAAAGTTCAAAAATGGATCAAAGACAGCTGGTTTTCACTTGCAAAACAGACCCTTAGTTTCTGGGATGAATCTTTTATGGGAGTATTAGGCGGGCTTTTAATAAAAAAACCTCTATTTTTTGATAATTACAAAACAGGTACAATTTATCGTGAATTTAGATCTTCTGCTGATATATTAGAAACTCAAAAAATAGTTGATGAAGTTATACTTTTTGACAACCTGCTTTCTTTAATAAATATAGATATAAAAAATTTGCCAAAAAAAACCCTTACATATAAAAATCTCATTCTTACCATGTGGGCAAGAGATTCTCTAAATATTTCAAAAGAGATTAAACCTATACCAAAAGAGAGTTTTACACAGTTTTTTGTAAAATTATGGATAGATGACAATTTGGTAAAAAAGATAAATCCTGCTATGAAAACATCTTTTCTTTACTGGATAATCAAAGAGACAGGATTAAAAGAATATGAAATCACCACAGCTTTTAGTCAGGCATTTGAATCTCTTTTTTCTGAAATTGAAGCAGAATACAAAGATGTTTCCACACAAAATATCAAAAGCAAATATTTCCAGCTTTTTTTAATTGATGATGCTGCTGATGTATAGATTGCAATACCCTATCATCAGAGTATAAAGCTGTTTTTATGTAACAAAATGCTTAACACAAGTGTCAAGAACAGACTTGACCCCTAATTATCTTATTCCAATTCACTACAAGGTATTTCCTGAATTATCTTCCTGAACCCATCAATATCTTTACTCAAAATAGCAGATCTATGAAGTTTTTTCAGTAACACCCTGTTGTTTAGGGCATTTATTTTTTTATGTACATCTCCAGGAACATTACTGCTGAATTTGATATCAAGAACTTCTAAGACCATCTCTCTTGCATCAGACAGCATCCCCTCAAGCCTTCCTTCAAGTTTCCCTTTTTTATGTATATCTTCCTTTACCAATAAAAACTGTTTATAATCTTCGGGATAATTATCTCTGAGAAACATTTCTTTTGTATATGCCATGTCGATTCCCTCCAATGAATAATATTTAAACATTTTTTCCAAATATGAACTGACATGTTTTAACAACCATCCATCTGTTTTAAGTCTATTCAAACTTTTGTTTATTTGATCTTTGTTGTTTGAAAAAAGACCAAGTATCGGATGATCAAACAAATTGGTTATTATAAAGCGAACAGGGGTAAATACATTTAAATCATATACCCTGTTTTCTATAATACAATTCAACAAATCCTTTCCCTGAAACCGATTGAACAAGTTTCGTGGAAAATGATGCGTTACTGCATAAAGGTTTATCTTTCCCTGTGTTTTAATCCCCTTCATTTTTTTATAGTTTGTAAAATGACCGTAAAATTCTTCTATTGCAGCCATATTAAAAACTTCATTAAAGGACTTAAATGAAATCAGATTATGATCATTCAGGTTTTCAAATCCTTGATAATAATCAGGATCAACTCCATCAAAACATAAAGGCATATTTTTTGTTATAACTGTCATATCAAGCCTTTGCACTTTAAATGACAGATCCATTTCAACAGTTACATCACAGCCTAACCTTTCAAACAGTGGAGATACCATCAACCCCCAGAGCCTATGCCAGTCTGTTTTGTCAGGTTTCTGATTCATTCATATTCCCTTCAGAATTTTTATCTCTATATCTTTATAATTAGTTAAGTAGAGATATTTTTTTGTATCATTTTTTTGTTTAAAATCCAAGATCTTCTTTATAAATTTACGTAATTCTCACACCTTACCCATCATCCTGCAAAAACAATAATCCAAAAAGTATTATAAATAAGCTAAATCCTTTTCAGAGTTTTTTGATAAAATATAAAACAAAAATCTGCTTTTCAAAGTTAGAAAAAATGCATGATTCTTTCATAGGATTGTTAATTCATAAAATTGAATTTGGTTTCAGTAGTGCCCTGTTAGAATTTTGAATGAGGGAAGTTTATTTATTTTTGTAGCATATCGAATAAATCTCAAGAACAGACTTGACCCCTAATTAATTTCCCTTTAGCTTTTGGAATCTCACGACCTAAGTCTTTTGCAGTTTCAATCCATTCGTTAATTATGATTTCTGCATTTGACACAGCTTCTTGATAACTATGACCATCGGCCATACATCCAGGAAGTTCTGGAATTTCGACAACAAATAATTTATCCTCCTCACTCCAATAAATAATCATTTCATATTTATTCATCATTCACTCCCATATTTAATTTATATTTCAATATTATATTTCTAACTTGCTTAACTTGATATGCTTTCGATTTTGAACCAAAAGGTTGCAGGTTTATAATTTCATCAATACCATCTTTTGTAAAAATATGATGACCACCCCGTATTCGTTCATTAAATCCAAATACCTTCAACAAATTACACAATCCGGAAAATAGAATATTTGAATCCGAAGTTCCTCTTAAAATCTTGAACAATAGTTTATCATATTTTCCCATATTTAGTCCTATATAAAA
>DAOWNP010000060.1 GCA_030642545.1 Desulfobacteraceae bacterium
CACAAAAACATCAAAAGAGCCAGCTATTCCTTCTGCTTTTGAGTTTTCAGATCGAACAAATCTAACTCTAAATCTTTGTGCCTATTTGTGGAAGTTATTTCATCCTCGTTCCTAACTTTTGCATAAACAACATTAATATATTGATGAACATTACCATCTATCTTCCCATCTTTTCTTCTCAAATAGAGATTTTCCAGATCCTTTGGAGAAAGATGAGAAATCATTTCAAACCCCCTGCTTTTCATAAAACCTGCCATTTCATCTCTTTTAACTCCAAAAATATAGGGTTCACCATTTTTCTTTGCATGATCTGCTGCCTCAGGCCCTCCTTTTGGCATATATTCTCCATCAATAAATGATTTATAAGCATAATCCCAAACAATTGAACTGTTAGATGCTGCATTTTCAGATATAAATTTTAAAACCAGATCAATGGCTGTTTCAGTTAAATACATGGAAACACCCTCCCATATAAAAAATGTTCTTTTTTTTGCATCATAGTCTGACTCTTTTAAAACATCTTCTATGGTTCGAGTTGTAAAATCAATAGGTACATATACAACATTTTCAGGAATTTTATTTAAAAGTTTTTTCAACCGCTTTTTTTTAAGAGCCTGAGTTCCTGGAAAATCCAGCTCAAAAAGCCTGATTCCGCTAAGCCTGTCTGAAAACCTGTAAGCTCTTGAATCATAACCGGCTCCAAGAATAACAACCTGTTCAACCCCATTTGAAATCTCTTCTAAAAAAATCTTATCTACATGTTTTGTCCTTGCTATTAAATGATGATAACTTGTAGGAAATCTTTTCTCAACAAAAGATTTGAAAAAATTCAAAGGAATTATATTATATACAAGTTTAAATTTAAGACTTGTAAGATCTTTTGATAAATAGTCTGGATTTCTTACCAGTTCATCTTTTTCAAGAGTTCCCATTGCTCTTAAAAAACAACAACTGTTAGCACTCTTTATAGCTTTATCTTCATTTTTATCTTTATCTTTATCTACATCTTTATCTACATCTTTATTTTCATATTTCTCAAGATTTGTTCCAGGCTTTTCCATACTCAATAAATCCTCATAGTTTTTTTAAAAATAACAAGTTCCTAAGTTTGATTCATAATTCACCATCCATAATTCATAATTCATAATTCATAATTCATAATTCATAATTCATAATTCATAATTCATAATTCATAATTCATAATTCATAATTCATAATTACTTCAATACCGCTCATCTGCAAAATTAACCCATCCACCGGATTTAACGAGATCTGCGTCAAATTCTGAAACAGAAAACTCTATTTTTTGAGTCTTCTGTTCTGATGTTATTACAAAAACACTATTTTCAAAATCCATTTCAAGAAATGCTTTTTTATCTGAGAATTTGTTGAAAATTCCATCTATAATATCTTCTGAAAGCTCTATTGCCAACATTCCACAATTAAACATGTTTTGACGAAAAATTCTTGCATAGCTGCTTGCTATAATTACATTTATACCATTTACTTCAAAAGCCCATGGAGCATGTTCCCTTGACGATCCACATCCAAAATTTGACCTTGAGATAACAACTTTTTTATTAAACAGATCTTTTTCAGGTAAAAATCCATCAAGCTTAATGTCTTCCAAAAGATAAGGCTTTAAGGCTTCTTTGGTTATTTCTGTAAGATATCTTGCAGGTATAATCTCATCTGTATTAATGTCTAATCTGTCAAGAAACAGTATTTCGCCGCCAAAGTTTTTCATTATCTGTCCTTTTTACCCTTTGTAAAGATTTGAATTGGTAATAAATCCTGCAATTGCTGAGGCTGCTGCAGTAGCAGGACTCATAAGATGCACCATACCACCTTTGCCCATTCGCCCATTAAAGTTTCTGTTGGTAGTTGATGCACAAACCTCACCATCTGCCAGCACTCCATTACTCATACCAAGGCATGCTCCACATGTCGGATTTGTAACACAAAAACCAGCATCCAAAAAAATCTTGATTATACCTTCATCAAGAGCCATGCTAAATATACTTGGTGTAGCAGGAGATACAATACCTCTTACAGAATTTGAAATACTTTTGCCTGAAAGCACCTTTGCTGCTTCCCTCAAATCTTCTATTCTTCCATTTGTACATGATCCTATATATACCTGATCTATTTTTTCACCAGCAAGTTCACTTACCGCTTTTACCTTATCAGGTTTAAAACCATATGTTGCCACAGGTTCAAGTTTATCAATATTTATATCTGTTTTTTTAAAATATGACGCATCTTCATCTGAAACAAGTTTTTTATATTCAGATAGAGCCGCTTCTTTTGAAGCAAATTCATCTTGTATAAATTCCCACAGATAATCAACTGTAACTTTATCAGGATAACAGATACCACAGGTCGCTCCAGCCTCAACAGACATATTGCACAAGGTCATACGTTCTTCCATACTCATTTTATCTACAACAGGTCCTACAAACTCAATAACCTTGTTTGTTGCCCCGTCTACACCTATTTGAGAGATAATATGAAGTATAAGATCTTTTGCAAAAACACCTTCTTTAAATTTACCTGTTATATTAATTTTAATTGATTCAGGATAAATAAAAGCACATACTCCCTTTAAAATTCCAACCTCAAGATCTGTTGTTCCCACCCCTGCTGCAAAAGCACCAAAAGCACCATGTGTACATGTATGAGAATCACCCATAATTATTGTGTATCCGGGTCTTACAAAACCTTTTTCAGGAAAAATAGCATGACACACTCCATTCCTTCCTATATCAAAGAAATCAGGTATGTTATTCCTTTTTACCCAGTCTCTTAATATTTTTCCCTGCATAGCTGTTTTGGAATCCTTGGCAGGTGTTACATGATCTATTACAACTTTTATCTTTGCAGGATCAAAAACACGGTCTTTTCCACGCATAACAAGATCATTTATTGCAACAGGTGTTGTAATTTCATGACAAAAAACAGCATCAAGACGAATTACATTAATATTACCTGAAGGATTATCCTTTAAATGGGAATCAAAAATTTTTTCAGCTATTGTTTTACCCATGTCTACTCCTACATCAATAGTGTTCAAATAAAAAAACTGTTTTAACAGAAACTGTCCTTGTGTACAAAATCACTGATTTTTTTCCTCCTCGGTGCTGAAGGCACCTTAAGTGGATATCCTACCGGTATAAAAGTAACAACCTCATAACCATCAGGAATATTTAATACTTTTTTTGCACCATCGTGATCAAGCAGACCAACAATTACAGTACCAAGACCAAGTCCATGGGCACATAAACAAATACTTTGGGCAGCAATTCCTAAATCAAACATAAACCAGTCACCAAATTTTGTTGACACTTTTTTATTATAGTAGCCCGATACTCCAAGCTTTGCACAAAGAGCCAAAACAACAGGAGCATCTATTATGGCTTTGGTTCCTGGATTTTTTGGAGTAATAACCTCTTTTATCTGTTCTTTTACAGATTGATCTTTTATTACAATAATTTCCCAGCATTGACTATTTGTCCATGAAGGGGACCACAAAACAGCTTCTAAAATTTTATCTGTCATCTCATCTGAAATATTTTTGTCTGAAAAATTTCTTACACTTCTTCTTGACTTGATTATATCAATAATATCTGACATAAATTATCTCCGTATAAATTAAAAGTTTAAGCTATTAAATTTTAGAATTAACAAATATTTTAATATAAAAACATTAAGGTAACAAATTGACAAGTTTTAAATATCTTATATCAGCTATCATAATGTCAATATTTATTATAGCAATAGGTATAATTGGATATATGACTATTGAAGGATGGAATTTTTTAGATTCAGCCTATATGACAATAATAACTCTAACAACTGTTGGATTTAAAGAAGTTCATCCAATAAGCCCAAACGGGCAGATTTTTACTATTTTGCTTCTCTATTTTGGAATAGGCTTTATTTTCTATGTTTTAAAAGCAGTAGTTCAATTCACCGTTGAAGGAGAAATCAAAACATTGCTTGGGAGAAGAAAATTGGACAAAAAAATAAACCACATGAAAAATCATTATATTATATGCGGATACGGCCGTATTGGCAAAGTTATATATAATACCCTGATAAAAAAAATCTCTAAAATAATTGTAATTGATGAAAATATTCAGGCTATAGAAGAGATGAATAAAAATAATATTCTTTATATTACAGGTGATGCTGTAGATGAAGATATTCTTGAAAAAGCAAATATCAAAAAAGCAAAAGGGCTTATTGCAGCACTGGGATCTGACGCAAACAACGTTTTTCTTGTATTAACTGCAAAGCAGCTCAATCCTGATCTTTTTATAATGGCAAGAGCAAGCCATCAAAAAGGTGCAAAATCAAAACTTCTTGCAGCAGGAGCAACTCAAGTACAGTCTCCATATGATATTGGTGCAAAAAATATGGCTCAAAGCATATTACGGCCAACTGTAACAAATTTTATTGAACTTGCTGTAACTGATAAAACAAACGAAATTCAGATAGAAGAGATCCCCATAAATGAAAACTCCCCTTTTTTAAATATAATGCTAAAGGATTCAGGAATAAGACAAAATTTTAATCTCATAATAATTGCAATTAAAAAACCAGACAATACAATGGTGTTTAACCCATCATTTGAAACCACCCTTAGAAAGAATGATATTATAATAGCTCTTGGAGAAAACAGCAATTTGAAAAAACTTGAGAAAGCTCTTAATCAATAAAATTTGGATTTAAATAAAAACTATTCTTTTTTTTTTGAAGCTGTCGCCTCTTTTTCTTTGGCCTGCTGAATAAATTTTTCAACCTCGTCTGTCTTTGTTGTAACAATAACCTTAGATATTAAAACATCTTTTAATCTGTCTCCATAATAAGGATATAATTTCTTTTTCAATGTTCTATGAATACTATTTGTTTTTTTAAGTTTACTTACATCATTATATTCAAGCGAACTTAAAAAGAAAATAACAAATTCCTGCACTTTGGGATGAACAGCATTTATGTTATGCTCTGAAAGCTCAAATACAAATTCCATTTCCAAACACAAATACCATTTTTTTTTTGAACTGGTTTTTTTCAGATTTACAATTATAGGTTCTAATTTTATTATAAACTGACCTTGCTCTTCTATAACAGCTTTTTTACTTCTTACTTTTTCCCATTTATATTCCTTACCATTTTGTTCTAAAAAAATTAGATTTTCCTTTGTTAATTCAACTATATTAAAAACTATGGTCTCATCTTGCTTCCATGGGACATCAATATCAGACCCTTTATCAGTTATAGTAACAGACAGTAACTCACCCTTTATCAGCCATGTACCAGTAAGATTTCCTTTTTTTTCTACTATTTTTGAAAAACGTCCTTCTACACGCTCCTGATAAAGGAAAGTGTTATTTGTTTTAAATATAATTATTTTATGAGTATTTTTTATTTTTACCTTCCATGATCCAAGCAACAACATCTCTTCTTCTTTAGAGTCACTACCCTTGCTGCATGCAATACAAAACAGTATAGCACTCAAAATAAAAATAAAATAAAAAAGTCTTAATACTTTCCTTTTATCTGTTTTTGACATAATTTTATTAAATTTTAAATAAATTAAAAGAGGTAAGAGATACTGCATGCAGCTTTTGAAAAAAAGTGTTTTAATTAAAACTGTTTTTTTTGACAATTTATAAGTAAAGAAAAAGAAATTTTAAAAAGCTTAACTTTTCCTTTACTTATTTTATAATTTAACCACAAGAACCACCCGAACCGCAACTGGAGCACCCACTATTTGCATCAAACTTAATATTTGAAGATATACTAAAACCTATATGATTAAAATCAATTTTTATGGGAGTTGCTTTTTTTAAAAATTCTTTATCAACCACATAATCAAAATCTGCAATATTATACAATTGGTCACTATTTTTTGCTTCATCCAGAGCAAGTGCTAAAGAAGGACCGCCTCAACCACCTTCATTTAAAAAAATCCTTACCGGCTGTTTTTCTCTGTTTTTAAAATATTCGGCAAATTGTTCTTTTGCCTTTTCAGTTAACTCAAGCATAAGTTTCTCCTTGTTTTTTTTTAAAAAATAATTCAATATAATATAATATATACTCTTTATATTATATTTTGAATATAACACTAATGATTTATATTTACTTTGTCAATGATGGAATAATGAATACAGGTAAAATAACTTGCAAAATCCTGCTGTTTTTTTTTAGGAATTAGAAGAAAATAATTTACCAGACTGGTGAAAGATAAATTGAGTTTCCAAGTTATAAAGGTCATGTTCCTTTGAGGAACATTTTTAAAATAACTATTCCCAAGTTTTTTAAAAACAAAAATTCAAAAGAATTAGTTCTTAATCATCAGATATTAAGGGATGTGGATGAAATAATTTCCACAAATAGGCACATAGATTAGGGTTAGATTTGTTCGATCTGAAAACTCAAATGCAGATGGAATAGCTGGCTCTTTTGATGTTTTTGTGATTTTAGATCGGGCAAAGATGACTTGGAATCTATTATGTATAACTGCGGAAGAGCCGTTTTGTCCGTGTTCCTAACTCTTGATGCTGTAATTTTCTTTTAAATCTTAAATTTTTTTACATAAATTTTATAAATTCATTGTTTTTTGCTAAATCAACCATTTAAATACAAAATCAGGATATCATATGAAAAGTACAATAAAAACTATTGAAAAAAAAAATGCCGGATTTATCTCAACAAGAATATCAGGAACAGACGGTGTATCACTTGAAACAATGAAATGGGTAAAAGTTTTTGAGAAAAAAAAAATCAGCTGCTTTTTTTTTGGCGGAGAATTAGACACTCCAAAAGAAAAATCATATATTTCAGAAACAGCTCATTTTACTCATCCTGAAATAAAAGATATACACAGACACTCTTTTGGCATAAGAATAAGAGGACGCTATATTACAAAAAAAATTCATAAAATAAAAAGTCTCCTAAAAGATGATATCTATAAGTTTATTGAAACCTTTGAACTTGATTTTATTGTAGCTCAAAACTGTTTGACAATACCCTTAAACATACCACTCGGACTTGCATTAACAGAGGTTATATCTGAAATTGGCATACCTGTTATAGCTCACCACCATGACTTTTTTTGGGAAAGACAAACCTTTTTAATTAATTCTGTATGGGATTATCTTAACATGGCTTTTCCTCCTCATATTCCAACTATCACCCATGTTGTAATAAATTCTTCAGGCAGGAATCAATTAGGTCTCAGAACCGGTGTATCTTCAACTGTCATACCTAATGTTATGGACTTTAAAAACCCTCCAAAACCAATAGACAGCTATGCTTCAGATGTAAAAAAAGCATTGGGTATTGAAAAAGATGAACTCCTAATTTTGCAGCCTACAAGAGTTGTTAAAAGAAAAGGGATAGAACATGCTATAGAGCTTGTCAACAGACTCAGTAATATTGGTTTTAAATCAAAGCTTGTTATCTCCCATGCTTCAGGAGATGAGGGTTTTGACTATGAACTAAGAGTTAAAGAATACTCACATTTAATGGGGGTTAATACAATTTTTGTATCAGATATTATTAATGAAAAAAGAGGATTGACTAAATCAGGTAAAAAAATATATACTCTGGACGATATTTATCCACATGCTGATCTTGTAACATACCCTTCAACATTTGAAGGATTCGGTAATGCTTTTTTAGAAGCTGTTTATTTCCGTAAACCAATTGTAGTTAATATTTATTCAATTTATGCAACAGATATTAAACCAAAGGGTTTTTCAGTGATTGAATTAGATGGATATGTAAGTGAAGATGCTGTCATCAAAACAAAAGAGATATTAACTAACCGGGAGTTAAGAGAAAAAATGGTCAACAAAAATTATGAAATAGCAAAGGTCTTTTTTTCATATGAAGTATTAGAATCAAAATTAAACTCTTTAATCCCTGTTTTGTTAAAATAAAAAAAGATAAAGAAAGAAATCAGTTCCTGACATAAAAATACTATTCTTGTTTTTTTTACTTAAAATAATTTATCCGAATTCTTTATGCTTTCACAACTATCTATTAAAAACTTTGCAATTATTGATGATCTTACAATAAATTTTAATAACGGACTTACAATTTTAAGCGGTGAAACAGGAGCCGGAAAATCTATCATAATAAATGCTTTAAATTTACTCTTAGGCAGCAGAGCTTCATCAAAACTCATAAGAACAGATGCAGAATATGCTGAAGTTTCTGCTGTTTTTGAAATATGCAGTAAAAGCAAAATAATAAAAGAGATGAAAAACTCTGGGTTTAATACCAATGAAGGACTTATAATAACAAGAATCATTTCCTTAAATAAAAAACACAGAATTTTTATTTGTGGCCGGCCGGCAACAACACAAACTTTAAGCAATTTAACAAACAATCTTGCAAGCATTTCAGGACAGCACGCCCATCAAAAGCTCTTAAACAATTCTTATCATCTTGATATTATTGATCAATTATCTAATTTATTACCATTAAGAGAAAATATTTATACTCTTTATCACAAAACAGTTCCTTTAATAAAAAAATTAAAAAAATTAAAATCGGCAAATGCTGAAAAAAATGCCAGATTAGAATTTTTAGAATTTAAAAAAAACGAGACCCTGCAAGCAGACATACAAGATGATGAAGACACCTTTTTAGAAAAAAAACTGCTGAAATTTAAAAACAGCAAATCCCTGTTTAATGTAACATTTAAAAGCTTTAAAACTCTCTATGATTCTTCTGGATCTATCTCGGAAAAAACAGAAGAAATTATAAAAGAGATGAACAAAGCCTGTCAGATTGATAACAATCTAACACCCATAACAGATGCTATAAAAACCATATCCTATGCTGTTTATGATTCTGCCGAAGCTCTAAGATCTTATTTTCAATCCCTTGATAACCATGAAACTAAAATTGATGAGATTGAAGATAGATTAAGCATATTAAACAGATTAAAACGTAAATATGGAGGTAATATCGACTCCATAAATAACCATTTAAAATCAGCTGTAAATGAAATTTTAAGTATTACCAATCTTTCAGATAAAATTTCAAACATACAATTAAAAATTGATAAAAATAAAAAAGAACTATCAGATTTTGCTGAAAAGCTCTCTAAAAAAAGAAAAATTGCCAGCAAAAAAATTGCAGAAAAAATTGAAGCTGAGCTTGAATCTCTCAGTATGCCTGGTGCAAAATTCAGCGCTGAGATAACCCCTCTTTTTAATAAAGATGATACTTATTTCACACTTGATTCAAAAAAAGTTACTATCTCTGAAACAGGAATAGATAAAATCTGTTTTATGATTTCAGCAAATACTGGTGAGACTATGAAACCAATAGCTGATACTGCATCAGGTGGAGAACTTTCAAGAATAGTACTTGCTTTAAAGATTATCCTTGCTGCAACCGAATCTTTTGAAACAATAATATTTGATGAAGTAGATGCAGGAATAGGAGGCAAAGTAGCTGAAACAATAGGTAAAAAGCTCAAGAGTCTCTCTTTATCTCATCAAATAATCTGCATAACCCATCTTCCTCAAATAGCAAAATATGCAAATGATCATTTTAATATTTTTAAAAATATATCAGATGGAAGAACAAAGACACAAATCAATCTGTTAAACAAAGAGAGTAAAATAAAAGAGATAGCACGCATGCTTGCAGGAAGCAGTATAACTGACACATCTTTGCAGCATGCAAAAGAGATGATTAAAAACAGATAATTCATAAGAACAAACTCCTTTTCTCCCATTTCATATAAAATAGTCTATCTTCCATCAGTAGTGTCCGGTTAGAATTTTGCACACATTCCTAAGTATTTTAAAAAAATGATTTCAATTTTTTTTGAAGCATAATTTGTTTTTTTTTTGCAATTTTGTAATAATATTTTTATTAAAAATTATATTGAATTATTTTTCTAATTTTAATCAGTAGTGTCTAATTAGAATTTTGCATAAGGGAAGGGGTGTAATTAAAAGTGTGGGTAGTATGAATTAAGTCTTGAATTTTAAAAATAATACAATTATTATTTTTTTTACGAGACAAATAGAAATTAAAAATATAAAATAACATGAGAAAATATAAATACATAAAAAGGAAATTCTCATGGTAAATAGTAAAATCAGTTTAGAAGACAGGCTCAAAAGGCACCCGTTATTACATCAACGTATTGAAGCATTAATTGGCATAGTTGAAGATTCAGAAGGTGATTTAGATAAAGCAAATGCGGCTGAGGAGAGGGTAA
>DAOWNP010000130.1 GCA_030642545.1 Desulfobacteraceae bacterium
CAAGGCACGAAAACGTAGGAATATCAAGATATTTCTGCGCTTTCGTAACGCAGTCAGGCAGGATGGATCGACGCTTAAAATGTAAAGTTATTTTTGGGCGAGTCCTAAGCATTTCCGGTTTGATGGGGAGAGGCGGATATATCAAATAGTTAAAGGTGAAATTCTGCTGCTGTTTTAAGGGCTACTTCAGGAGTACCTAAAAAATCACCTGAAGGAAAAACTGATAATTCATATTTTTCATTTGAGTAATTATAGAAGGCTAATTCCCATCTTTCATCATCTCCTAAGTATTTTAGTCTAAAAAGATGGTATGGAATATTTCTTAATCGTTCGATATGTTCTTCGCGAGTTTCTGGGAAATCAGCTGGCCAATCTTTGTCAGGTAGCTTTGGTTCTGTGTATGCATCAACATAACAAAAATAACTTCGAAATCGAATATCAAGGGTAGTATATCGACCAGCTAAATTGGATTCTGCGTACCGGAGAATACGTTCTTTAGTCCTGCGTTTAATATCGTTACTGATCTTGACTCCGCTGCTATTTGATCCAGATGGTGGCATTTACAATCTTCCTTTCCCCTATATCACTTAATTCTATTTTTTTTAAAAAAAATAGAAAATCAACGCATTTATTAAAAATAAAGAGCATAAACCTTATTAAATTACAAGAAAAAACGATAGATTTTAAAAATATATTTACCCAAATCCTAAATTACCTTTTTTTCCTGAATCTTCCTGATCACTACTTACACATTTTTAACTACTTGATATTATTTAGTGTTATTTTTTGATCAATTAAATCAATAAGTTAATTTTTGCAAAATCCCGATCGGGAAGATTCAGGTTTGAAGCAAACCTTCTTTATATCATCCGTTAGATACTCTTTGGGCAAGCTAAAAAATTCACTCTAAACATTACTTAAATTTGATGATTTTGATAATTTTGTATGTTGCAAATATTTATTTTTTCCTGATATAAATATTAAAATAGTATTTGTTATTTAGAAGCTATAGCTATCAAAGAGAAAAAGTTTTATGCGGATTGAAAAAAAATCAATAGTTGAGACAGCTATTAGTTTTATAAACACTACAGGGAGGCATATTTTTTTAACAGGAAAGGCAGGTACAGGAAAAACTACTTTTCTTAAAAGTATAGTGAAGCTTACATACAAAAATACAATAGTTACAGCACCAACAGGAATTGCTGCTATTAATGCAGGAGGAGTAACTCTTCATTCTCTTTTTCAATTGCCATTTGGAACATTTATTCCGGGTAATTTTATACCAGATAAAATCCCTGATTTCAAAGTTAATACACCCCATACTCTAATCAAATCGCATAAAATAAGTAAAGCAAGGCGGAATATGCTTAATGAGTTGGAACTGCTTATTATTGATGAAGTTTCAATGTTGAGGGCAGATTTATTAGATGCAATTGATGTAATCTTACGTTCTGTAAGAAAGCAAAAAAATGTTTCATTTGGCGGAGTACAGGTATTGTTTATTGGAGATTTATTACAGCTTCCACCAGTTGTTCAGGAGGATGAAAAAAAACTGCTTGAAGAGTATTATTCTGATATCTTTTTTTTCAATTCAATGGTAATGAAAAATAGTCCTCCATTATATATTGAATTAGAAAAGGTATATCGGCAATCTGACCCATTTTTTATATCGCTTTTAAACAGACTGCGGGAGAATCGTCTTAACCAGAGTGATATCAATTGTCTCAATGGGTATTATAAAGCGGAAATTGAGCCTGCTGAAAAAAAAGGATTTATTTTTATTACAACTCATAATTATCGTGCAGACGTAATAAATAAAGAGGAGATGAAAAAAAACAGGGCACAGCCCTATTTCTTTTCAGCAAAAATAGACGGGGAATTTGGTGAGCATCTCTATCCTGTTGAAAAACAACTGGAACTTAAAAAAGGTGCCCAGGTCATGTTTATTAAAAATGATATTACAGAAGACAGGCGTTATTTTAATGGTAAAATTGGCAGTGTCTTTAAAGCAGATCACAAAAAAATTATTATTACATTTACTGATGGAACCCCAGATACTGAGGTAGAACGATATATCTGGGAAAATAAACGTTACACATTAAATAAAAAA
The DNA here is from genome assembly GCA_030642545.1 of Desulfobacteraceae bacterium. Lineage (GTDB taxonomy): Bacteria > Desulfobacterota > Desulfobacteria > Desulfobacterales > DAOWNP01 > DAOWNP01. The sequence goes on from DAOWNP010000130.1 coordinate 2,111, forward strand.
ACTAACGAAATTGATGAAAAAACAGTTGGTACTTTTTCTCATTATCCATTGAAATTAGCATGGGCTGTTACTGTACATAAAAGCCAGGGTATGACTTTTGAAAAAGCAATTATTGATGTTTCCAAAGCATTTGTACATGGCCAGGTTTATGTTGCTCTTTCACGTCTCACATCACTTAACGGACTTGTTCTTTCTGAAAAAATTTCAGCAAAGAGATTTTCTCAAAACAGAAATCTTATACAATTTCAACGAATTAAAAAAGGTAATGATATACTTAATACTGAGCTGTTAATTGAAGCTAATAAGTATATGATGGAAATAGTAATGAAAGCGTTTAGTTTTGATAAGTTGTTGCAGAAAATTGTTTATCATGTAAAATCTTATAATAAGGATGAAAAAAAATCAGTAAAACAGCAATATATAAAAAAAGCGGAAAATTTATTAAAAGAGACAGAACCGATTAAGGAAGTAGGACTTAAATTTATTAAACAGCTTCAAAATATTGTTTCTGTAAAAGAGAATAATTATTTACCGTTACTTCATAAACGACTGCTTGCTGCAAAAGGATATTTTGAACCGCTTTTAAAAGATATTTCCAATGGGATAAACAAACAGATCCAGGATTTAAGAGGAGAAAAAGGAGTAAAAACATTTATAAATGAATTAAAAGTAATAGAGGGTTTATATTCTATCCAGCTTAAGTTGATTTACAAAGCTGAAGCAATGGTTGCAGCATCTTGCAGAGATGAAATTATTGCTGATGACTTTCTTAAAAAAAGCGGGTTGTATGACAGAAGGTGAATAAAGCTGTTTTTTTGTTAATGATTTTTTATAATATAAAAAAAAGGGGATATTATGAAACAAAAAATAACAGTTACTACTTTGTACAAAATGAAGGAAAAAGGAGAAAAAATAGCCGCTCTTACAGCTTATGATTATCCTTTTGCAAAAATGGCAGATCAGGCTGGTGTCCATATAATTTTGGTTGGTGATTCTCTTGGTATGGTTGTTCAGGGACAAACAAGTACGCTGCCGGTTACAATGGATGAAATGATTTATCATACAAAACTTGTATCAAAGGGTGTGGAAAATGCTTTTGTAATAGGCGATATGCCTTTTATGTCTTATCAGGTAAAGCTTTCTAAAGCTGTTAAAAATGCCGGCCGCTTTTTAAAAGAAGCAGGTGCTGAGGCTGTAAAATTAGAAGGAGGTGTTGACGTTTGTGATACAATTAAAGCTATCTCTGCTGCGGGTATTCCGGTTCAGGCACATATAGGTTTAACTCCTCAGTCAGTGCATAAAATGGGAGGATATAAAGTTCAGCGTAATGAACAAAAACTTATTGAAGATGCAAAAAGAGTAGAAGATGCGGGTGCTTTTTCTGTTGTTTTGGAAGGCATACCTGAAGATATTTCAAAAAAAATAACAGAAATTATATCAATACCCACAATAGGTATAGGCGCAGGCCTGTATTGTGATGGTCAGATTCTGGTTCTTCACGACTGTCTTGGTTTGAATACAGGTCACATTCCAAAATTTGTCAAAAAATTTGCAAACCTTGGAGAAATGGCAATAGAAGGGATTAGTACATATGTAAAAGAGGTTGGTGCAAAAGAGTTTCCTTCAAAAAAGCATTGTTACTGATAAAAAAAAGGAAATAGTCAGATGAATCCTTGTATTGTAATAATAGGCTGCGGAAAGCTTGGACTTGCTTTATCACAAAACCTAAATAGAGCAGGTTATAAAAATATTGATTTTGTAAGTAAAACAGAATCGTCTGCACAAAAAGCATCAAAACTAATAAAATCAGGAAACTATGGTACAGATCCTTTAAAATTCACAAAAAGTGCTGATATTGTTTTTATTACCACTCCTGATAGAATTATAGAAGATGTTTGTAAAAAAATAGCTTGTAAAAACGGATTTAAAAAAGATAGTATTGTGCTCCATTGCAGTGGCTCTCTTCCATCCACAATTTTATCTTCTGCAAAAAAATGCGGGGTATATACAGGCTCTATTCACCCTTTGCAGAGTTTTTCAGGTGAAACTGGAATAAAAAACCCTTTCTCAGGTATAGTAATAGCCATAGAGGGTGAGGATCAGGCAATAGATGTTATGGAACAGATAGCAAAAAAGCTTGATGCAGGTTTATGTCTTCCTATAAAAACAGAATCAAAAACCATGTACCATGCAGCAGCTGTTGTTGCTTCAAACTATCTTGTAACTTTAGTAGATTTCGCATTGGAATTACTCAAATCAGCAGGTATTTCACAGGAAAAAGGATTCGATGTGTTAAAACCGCTTATTTACGGAACCCTTGCAAATATTGAATCAGAAGGTACTGTAGACGCCTTGACAGGTCCTGTTGCAAGAGGAGATCTTGAGACAATTAAAACTCATATAGAGCATATAAGAGCTGAAAAAGAGAATCTGGATCTTATTTACAAAACTCTTGGTCTTTATACTGTAAATATTGCAGTTAAAGCAAAAACAATTCAAAACTCTTCTGAAAAAGATTTAAAGAAACTGTTTTTAACATAATATATGAAAGCAATTATAAAATATGTTATTTTCTGTATCAGGTGTTGAGACACCTGTTTTGTTACCGCCTGTTGTGGCATTTGTGGTCTCTTTTTTTACATCAATGGGCGGTGTAAGCGGTGCTTTTTTACTACTGCCTTTTCAAATGAGCTTTTTAGGATATACAGATCCTTCAGTTAGTGCAACTAATCAAATCTTTAATGTTGTGGCTATTCCTATTGGTGTTTATCGTTATATTAAAGAGGGTAGAATGTTATGGCCTTTGACATGGATAATAATTGCAGGTACACTGCCAGGTGTTTTCCTCGGTGCACTTATACGGATTAAATATTTACCGGATCCAGAAAACTTTAAATTTTTTGTCGGGCTTGTACTGTTGTATATTGGATTTAAGTTAATAAAGGATATTTTCAGCAGGAAAAACCCAGGTTGTGATAAAAACATAAAAAAGTCTGATATTTCCAATCATTTTATAAAAATTAATCATAACAGCTTTAAAAAAGTGGTTTTTGATTATAGTGGAGTTGAGTATCAGTTTTCTCCATTAACAGTTTATAGTATTTGTGCAGTAGTTGGTATTCTAAGCGGTATTTATGGAATAGGCGGCGGAGCAATTGCAGCTCCTTTTTTTGTTGCTGTTATAGGTTTGCCTGTACATGCAGTTGCAGGTGCAGCTCTTATGGGAACATTTATAACTTCTATCGCTGGTGTGGCATTTTACCAGCTTCTATCTGAGGTTTACAAAGAAGTTTCTGTAGCGCCAGACTGGTTTTTGGGTCTGCTGTTTGGTATGGGTGGTTTGTGTGGTATTTACTTAGGTGCCTACTGTCAAAAATATATATCTTCTTTTATTATAAAAATTATTTTATGCTTATCTGTTTTATTTGTATCAGTAAAATATATAATTAGATTTTAATATTATAAAATTAGAATATATAAAAAAAGTCATCTCAATAAATTTTTTCCTTGAAAAAAAAAATATTTAGGTATAGAGTCTTCTTGCCTGATTGTACTAGGTAGGGTGTTAGCGGTATCCTTTTCCCGAAATCCGCTTTATGCGGGGCCGAATCCTTGTTTGAGGGCTTAGCTTAATGGTTGATTATTCTAGCTGGTCGCTACGCAACAGATAGTCATGAATCTCGTCAGATCCGGAAGGAAGCAGCGATAAGTGAAATAATCTGTGTCGTGGATTGATCCCGGTTATGTTATACTCTTATTTTTAAGTTTTGTCTGACAGCATGTGTACAATCAGGCACTCTTATATATATTCCTCCTATATATTCCTCTTTAATAATTAAAATAATTTTTCCTGTCTTAAATGAATCTTTCTTGACATTGATCAAATGAGTATTATTTTTTCAAGTAATTAAAAACTATTTGCATGATATAATTTTAATGCATGAGTATATTGTATTACACAGATTAAGGAACAAGGATAAATAGTGGTATATATACTTTTTAAATGAGAAAGTTATTTAATCCATGTTTCTAAAGATTATTTAAAAAATAATATTTTATACATCAGGAGATGTTCATTGGTTGAAGACAAAAAAATAATAGATCAGGATAATAATAAACCCGGGTGCGAAGAGAATGGTTCTGATAAAGAAGTTTGTCAGGAAACAGTTATAGAAGAGGAATCAGAGCAAGATCCTGTAGTTGAGCTCAACAAACAGCTTGCATCTGAAAAAAAAGAAAAGGAGGAGCTTAATGAACGTTTTTTAAGACTTTGTGCTGAATTTGATAATAGTAAAAAACGTGCATTACGGGAAATCAATGATTTTAGAAAATTTGCAAATGAATCTATTATAAAAGAGATGCTTTTAGTTTTGGATAATCTTGAACGGGCACTTATTTCTGCAGAAGAAGATAGCAGTTCAAATAAAGGTGTTATTGATGGCGTGAAAATGACTCTAAAAGAGATGCTGAAAATATTTGGCAAATATGGGGTTGTTTCTATTAAGGCTGTTGGTGAAATTTTTAATCCTGAATTTCATCAGGCTATTATGCAGGAAGAGACTGATTTGCATACTGAAAATACAGTAATTAAAGAGTTGCAAAAAGGTTATCTTATGCATGAGAGATTAATAAGGCCGGCAATGGTTGTAGTTTCAAAGGCTCTGCTTTCAGATAAAAAAGATGATGCAGGTACAACAAAATAAAAATATATAAATAAAAATATATAAATAAAAATATATAAATAAAAATATATAAATAAAAATATATAAATAAAAATATATAAATAAAAATATATAAATAAAATATAATATGG
>DAOWNP010000214.1 GCA_030642545.1 Desulfobacteraceae bacterium
AAAAAGCCTGTGTTTTGTACTGTTATATTAAGTTTTTTACATTCAGTAACTATTGATTTGCTGTTTTTTACTGCTTTTAGTAAAGAGTCTGCATCTTCTTTGGCTTTTTTATCTTTAAGTTTATTAGTAATATCAAGTGATACTTCTTTTTTTACCTCTTTTAATGGCAGGACTGTTTCAGGTATCTCTTCTACAGGTTGAATAATGTAGTATTTTCCATAAAAATCAAGAACCTGGCTTATCTCGTTGATTGGAACTTCAAAAGCTTCAGATGTAAACCGTACATAATTGCTTATATCTTTTATTTTATCATTTAATTTAAAAAAATCTGTAGTAATAATTTTAATGTTTCTGGATTGTGCTGTTCTTACAAGATCATTATCGCTGTATGATATTTCATAAACATCTTCTGCTTCATCAAAAGCAATGCTTTTAGCTTTGTTTTCAGCAAGTTTTACAGAAATCTCTTTTTTTGCATCTTCAAAAGATTTTGTATGTTTTTTATTTATTTTTTCAACTTTAATAATATGCCAGCCAAACATTGTTTTTACAGGTTTGCTAATTTCTCCAGGTTTCATGGAAAATGCTTTATCAGCAAATGGTTTTACCATTTCATTTTTTTTAAATGGTTTTAGAGCGCCTCCATTCTTAGCTGATGGACCTTCTGAATCTGTTTTTGCAAGTTTTTCAAAATCAAAACCGCTTTTTGCTTTTTTATATATTACATTAGCTTTTTTTTGTATCTCTTTGCTTTTTTTCAATGAATCATTTTTATCTGTTTTTATTAAAATATGCCTGGCTTTAACAGTTTTTTCAGTAATAAAATCATCTATATGTTCATTATAATAATCTAATATTTCATCATCTTTAACTTCAGATTTATCTATATAATCTAAAGGATTAAAACAGATATACTTAACTTTACGTTTTTTTTCTGTCATATATTCATTTTTATGCTTTTTGTAATATGATTCAATCTCTTTTTCAGAAGCATTAATTTTATCATATTTTTCAGGAGAAAAAAGAGCGTAATCAATACTTATTAAAGTATTTGACCAATTTTTCCACTGTGCTTTTTCATCATCTGTCAGTTTTACACTGTTTTTTATAAAAGATCTTAATTTATCAAGTAACATTGCTTTTTTTTGATTTGCTTCAAAAGCCTGCGGTGAAAGTCTATTTTGCTGAAGAACATTTAAATATCTTGTTTGATCAAAATTATTAGAAATCTGAAATACGGGAATTTGACTTATAGTATCTGAAACTTCTTTGTTTGAAATCCGTAAACCCAGCTTCTCTACCTGCTGTGATAATAAAACATCATCTATAAGGCTGTCTAAAGCCTGACGCGGCAATTGCAACATTTCAATAATCTCAGGGCTGATAGTTTTTCCAAATCTTTCACGGAATCTTTCTATAAGGTTGTTATAAGTATTTCTGTATTCATCTAAAGATATTTCAGTATCATTTACAATTGCAATAACATTGTTCTTATTTGTATCATAAGATCCTATTCCCATAAATACAAAAACAAGTACAATTATAGATAACAAAAACTTTATTATCCAGGAAGATGCGTTTTGTCTTAAAAATCTTAGCATAATTTTTCCTTAAATTTTATCAGAAATAAACTAAAAAAGTAACCTTGATTTAATTGTAAAAAAAGAAATTGATATACAATACACAGATAATTTAATTTTAAAATTTATAAAAAAAAGAATAAAATAATATCATTTATTATTGCTTTTTAATAAAAGTAAATATTGTTTAAATATAATAAGTTGTTGTTTAATTCAATAAGAAATTATTTTTTTATATGATTTAAATATAAAAAAACTTAACAAAAAAACTAAATAGATCCACTAATTGATACAACTGGTTAGTAGTTATTTAAAAATATAAGAAAAAATAATGGTGTGGTTGGTTATTATATCTGCTATCAGATATCAAAGCGTAATCTATGGTGAAATTTGAAAAATTCTGGTTGTTTGATCCTATGAACGTGTACACTACGGAATTTTTATAGCTTATGTGTATGGTAAAAATTAAAACTAAGCTCTACATGGCTATAAAAATAATAAAAATTTTCCTTGATATAAAAACAGAGAAAATTTTTATTATTAAAAAACTATTAGTCAGAGTGTTAACTTATTTTTCCTTTCCCATTATAGGAATATAATGAGAAAGAGGACATTCAGAACATTCACCTTTATCATGAATCTGTTTATAAATAGATTGAAGAGCCTTTTCTCCTGAAGGGTAAATATTTTGTTTCCCTAATTTATCCAAAAGATGAGTTCTTTTTAACACTGCATAAACTTCTTCTTTAACACCACTAAAAGAGATATCACGTCCTGATTCACGAAGTGTATCAATAAGAATTGAAAGAGCATCTTCACCTGATGCATCTATATCATTAATACCACTGGCTTCTACAAGTACATGTTTAAGATCTTTTTTTTCTGCAATAATTTCAAGAACCCTGTCTTCGAGATAACTTGCATTTGTAAAAATTAAAGACCCATCAAACCTGACAACAGCAATATGATCACACTCTTTTAACCCGAATTTTTCTACACATCTAAGACTGTCATCAGCTGATTTTGACAATCTGGCAACTCTTGGACGAAGATTTTTATAAATAAACACACCAAAAGTTAATGCAACACCTATCATAATTCCTTCTTCAAGATGAGGAGCAAAATAGAGTGTGCATATAAATGCAATTATAGAAATTGCACCATCAGATCTTTTTGCTTTCCATGCATGAACAAAACCATCTTTGTTTACAAGACCTATAACTGCCATCATAATAACAGATGCAAGAACAGCCTGAGGAAGATGATAAAGAAGCGGGGTTAGAAAAAGAAGTGTAATCCCAACCATAATACTTGTTATAACAGAAGAAATACCAGTTTCAGCATTTGCCTGAAGATTAACTGCCGAACGGGAAAAAGAGCCGGATACTGCATAGCTCTGACCAAAAGCACCAATAATATTAGCCAGTCCCTGTCCAATAAGTTCCTGGTTTGGATCAAGCTTTTGACCTGTTTTAGCTGCCATGGATTTTGCAATTGCAATTGCTTCCATAAAACCTAAAAGAGAAATAATAATTGCAAAAGGAAACAGTTGAAGAAATGCCTCAAAATATGTCGTGTTTTCAGGAGATTTTGGAATACCTATTGTAAGACCTTCAGGAATTGTTCCGACAACAGCACCGGCACCTATCATTTTAATACCAGCTTCATTGCCTTTGGCATCTGTTTTTTTATTAATCTGAATTACCTTGTTTTTAACCTTAATTCTCCATTTACACCCATCTGTTTTCAAACCATTTGGAAGGGTGGCATCTGTATGAAATTCAGGATTTTCACCTGCATTTTCTGCAAGAGAAAAGTGTATTCGCCTCAACTTTTCACGTTTTTTATGAGAGGTTTCTTTATATGTATCTATTTTTTTCTGAATAACAGCAAGATCGTAATTTAGAGAAAGTTCTTTTGCAGAAGGAATATGATGTCCGCTTTTTTTAGCTTCTGTTAAAATATCTTTTAATTGATTATTCAAAACAGCCCGTTTTGTACTAAGCTCTTTTATTTTAACAACATCAAAATTAAAATCATTAATTGTCTGAACAACTGCAGGATCTTTAATATTATCAATAGAAATTATTTTATCATTATTAAAGTTAGTAAAATATGATATCAAAGTTGTGACAACTACAGCAACCAGTACATTGGGGATTTTTGGATTAACTCGCTTGAGCACCACCATAATAGAAATTGCAAGCACACCCATCATAAGAGTTGGATAGTGGGTATAATATATTGCAGATTTACAAACATTAGCAATTGTCTGGTAATGATGCGGGGCTTTATCCACATAAACTCCAAACAGCTTTGAAAACTGTGAAGAGGCAATAACAATTGCAGCAGCATTGGTAAACCCATTTACAACAGGATGAGACAGAAGATTAACTACAAGTCCCAAACGAAAAACACCTAAAAAAAGCTGGAAACTCCCTACAGTAAGAGCAAGAATAATTGAATATGCTATAAACTGAGGCCCTCCTGCTGTTGCGAGAGGCTCAAGAGATGCTGCCGACATAAGAGATACAACAGCAACAGGTCCTGTTGCAAGTTGACGGCTTGATCCAAATAAGGCTGCCACCATGGGAGGTAAAAATGCTGCATAAAGACCATAATAAGCCGGAAGACCTGCAAGCTGAGCATAAGCCATTGATTGAGGAATAAGGACCATGGCAACTGTAACACCGGCAAGTGCATCAGACCTGAATTTGCCTCCATCATAATCCTTAAACCATAGTAAAAACGGGAAAATCTTTGCCAACATTATAACTTACCTCCATTTAAAATAATAATTAAACTATATTTTAAACACATTCTCCGATGTGTTTGTACCTTTATCATAGTTGCTTTTGACATCTGCTATCAGATGAGCTATGTTGAGATTTGAAATAATCCGGCTGTTTTAGTAAAAGCTAATCCCCAGAGTTTTTTAAAATTTCATTATAGCTTAAGTGTATTTCTGAAATTAAAACTAAACCCATTTATCCATTATAAAATTATTTCATATTAAAATTTAAATAGCTAAATATCTAAACTGAACGTATTTGTCAATGTGAAAACAAAATCTTCTATCATTTGTATTTATCAAAAACTGATAATAATTTGAAAATTATGGATTTGCTCAGAAATACTTTTTTCTATTTGAAAAAAACAACATAAAAGGAACGTGGATGAAATAACTTCCACAAATAGGCACATAGATTTAGAGTTAGATTTGTTTGATCTGAAAACTCAAAAGCAGAAGGAATAGCTGGCTCTTTTGATGTTTTTGTGATTTTAGATCGGGCAAAGATGAC
>DAOWNP010000067.1 GCA_030642545.1 Desulfobacteraceae bacterium
TAATATGGATCTGCATATCTGTTTTGCTTTTCCAGATTTATATGAAATAGGGACATCTCACTTTGGAATTCAAATACTCTATCATATGTTAAACAGTATTGAAAATATTTTTGCTGAACGGGTTTTTGCACCAGCATTAGATATGGCAGACAGACTAATTGAGGCAAAACTTCCACTTGCTTCTTTAGAAACAGAAACACCTCTTTCTAAATTTGATATTCTTGGCTTTTCTCTTCTTTATGAACTTAATTATACCAATATATTATACATGTTAGATCTCGCAGGAATCCCTTTTTTATCTTCTGAGCGTGATAAGAAGCACCCTTTAATTATAGCTGGAGGACCATGTACCTGTAATCCGGAGCCTGTCGCTGATTTTTTTGATGCTTTTTTAATAGGGGATGGTGAAATCGCTGTAAAAGAGATTGCTGAGGTTTATATTGAGTGGAAAAAAGAAAATCAAACAGACAGAAAAGATCTGTTAAAAAAATTATCCTTAATAGAAGGGGTTTATATACCTTCTTTTTTTATCCCAAAATATGATCAATCAAATTTTCAAATACTTACACCTGTTTATGACAATTATACAAAAATAAAACGTACTGTAATTAAAGATTTAGACAGTGCTTTTTTCCCCAAATCACCTGTCATACCCTATGCTAAACCTGTTCACGACCGATTGCGTATTGAAATTGCCAGGGGTTGTACAAGAGGCTGCCGGTTTTGTCAGGCAGGTATGATATACAGACCTGTTCGTGAAAAATCACCAGATAAATTAAACGAAATCATAGAAAAGAGTTTTGATAAAACAGGATATGAAGATATTTCCCTGCTCTCTTTAAGCACAGGAGATTACACTTGCATAATACCATTTATGGAAGAGTTGATGCATAAATACGCTCCTTTGCATGTTGCTGTATCCTTGCCTTCTTTAAGAGCAGGATCTCTTACTCCAAAATTAATGAATATTATTAAAAAAGTACGGAAAACAGGATTTACCATTGCTCCTGAAGCTGGCAGCCAGAAACTAAGAGATATAATAAATAAAAATATTACAGAAGATGAAATCATATCTACTGTTAAAAATGCGTTTGAACTTGGCTGGCAGGTAATAAAGCTGTATTTTATGATAGGACTTCCCGGTGAGACTGATGATGATATTACAGCTATTGTAGATCTGGTAAAAAAATTATGGAATATAAATATTGTAAAAAAGAAAAAGGGTAAAATAAATGTCAGCATAACAACATTTATACCTAAACCCCATGTCCCCTTTCAGTGGGCATCACAAATCTCCCTTAAAGAGTCTGAAGAAAAAATAAATTTTTTTAAAAAGAACTTACGTTTACCTGGTATTAACTTGAAATGGCAGGATCCAAAAGTAAGTCAGATTGAAGGTTTATGGGCAAGAGGAGACAGGCGGCTGAAAGATGTGCTTATTTCTGCATATAAAAAAGGCTGCAGGTTTGATGGCTGGAGTGACACTTTTTCATATAAAAAATGGGAATCCATATTTGAAAAATTAGATCCAGGTATTGATTTTTATACTACACGAATAAGAAACATAGAAGAACCACTTGCATGGGATCATATAGATTCTCTTGTATCTAAAGAGTTTTTAAAAAATGAATTAAAAAAAGCTGATTGCGGTATATTGACCAAGGATTGCAGAGAAGATCAGTGTCAAATGTGTGGTGTATGTGATTTTTCAAAAATTAAACCTGTTTTTGCAGAATTTCCTGAACTTGAAAAAACAGACAAAAAACTTACAGAAAAATGTGAAATTCAAACATATAAGAGCATGGAAATAAGTTATTCAAAAACAGGTAAAGCAAAATATTTTGGTCATTTAGAACTCGTTAAAATTTTTTTAAGAGCATTGAGAAGATTAAATATCTCTATAAAATATTCCAAAGGTTTTCATCCAAAACCAAAAATCAGGTTTGCTGATACCTTACCCATTGGAATTGAAAGTGATTGTGAATCTTTTTATATTACAACAGCAGTATCTGAAAAAGATGAATCAATATTTCCTGTTATTAATAATTATCTGCCAGAAGGACTATTTGTTACTGATTGCAAAACAGAAAACCTGCAAAAAAATTCTGTTTCAAAAAAAGCAATCTCATACAAAATAACACTTGATCAGGGACACTTCGAAGATAAGTTTCTTGATTGCTATAATAGTTCAGAGGAATTTTTTTATACAAAGGTAAATAAAAAAGGAAAGTTGAAAAAAAATGATTTAAAAGCTATAGTAGATACATTACAAATTATATCTACTGATAAATTATTAATAATTTTAAAAACAGAATCTGAAAAAACAGTAAGACCGGATGTGATTTTAAAATATGTTTTTCAAAAAACAAAACAGCAAATTCAAAAAGCGGCTATAATAAAATGCTTACAGAACTAATAATAAATGACACTGATCATGAAACAAGAGTTGCTCTTTTAGAAGATAGTACCATAGTTGAACTTTTCATTGAGCGGGGAAAAGATTCAAACCTCGCAGGAAACATATACAAAGGGCGTGTCCAAAGGGTTCTCCCTGGAATGCAGGCCGCTTTTGTAGACATAGGTATAGGTCAGGCAGCATTTATTTATGTAAAAGATGTGATATCAGGTTTTCCTGATACTAACACTTATGATTTTAAACATAAGTGCATGGAGCTTGAATGTAAAGATGAAGATAATTACGAAGAAATAAAAATACATACTTCAGATGAAACAACTTTTAATGGAAACAGTTCTTCTGTAAATCATATTCATATAGAAGAGCTTTTAGAAGAGGGACAAAATATTTTTGTACAGGTTGCAAAGGCACCTATAGGAAGTAAAGGGGCAAGAGTTACATCTCATATTTCTATTCCCGGCCGCTTTTTGGTTTTAATGCCTACTGTAAATCATATAGGGGTTTCAAGAAGAATTGAATCTGAAAAAGAACGACAACGATTAAAAGAGCATGTAGAAGAATTAAGAAAAGAAAACTATGGATTTATAGTAAGAACAGCAGGAGAGGGGGTTTCAAAAGATAAAATTCAGCAAGAGTTGTTTTTCCTTTCAAATCTATGGGAAAGTATACAAAAAAAATATCAGACATTATCAGCACCAGCACTTCTGCATAAAGAGCTTAGTGTCACTCTGCGGGCTGTACGGGATCTTTTAACAAGACAAGCAGATAAACTTGTAATTGATTCCCGCAAAAGCTATCTGGAAATTTTGAGCTTTTTAGATGACTTTATGCCTGGACTGAAATCATCTGTGGAATTTTACAATGAATCTGAGCCTCTGTTTGATGCTTATAATATTGAAGGAGATATATCACGGGCTTTAAAGAAAAAAGTATGGCTTAAGTCTGGTGGTTATATTGTTATTGAACATACAGAAGCTCTTATTTCAATTGATGTTAATACCGGACGTTATGTTGGAAAACATAATTTTGAAGAGACAATATTAAAAACAAATTTAGAAGCAGTAAAAGAGATTGCTTACCAGGTAAGGTTAAGAAACGTTGGAGGTATAATAATAATAGATTTTATTGATATGAATCAAAAAGCCCACAAAGAAAAAATTTTTAATGCATTAAAAAAAGTATTAAAAAAAGATAAAAGTAAAACCCATGTCCTGCCTTTGTCTGAATTAGGAATAATTCAAATGACAAGAAAAAGAGTAAGAAAGGCTTTGACAAGACAGCTTTGTGAGCCATGTTTTTATTGTGTTGGTGAAGGGTATTTAATCTCTAAACAATCTATCTGCTACAACATTTACAGAGAAATTATAACTAAATCAAAAGATATGACCGGAATAGTATTCAGCCTTTATGTAAATCCTGAAATTGCAGTCTTGCTTCACGATGAAGAGAGTAAGATTATAACATCTCTTGAACGAAAGCTTAAAGTACAAATTCTTGTTTATCCAAACTCTAAATATCATTTAGAAGAATTTGATATAATTGAAATTATAGGAGATGTGTAAAATTGAATAATAATTAGGAACGTGGACAAAACTTTCTTCCACGTTCCTAATTTTACACAAAATAAAAAGTTTGATTCTTGACAGAAATTATTATTTATGTTTTTATTTTTGGGATAAAGTAACAGGCAGGCTTTTTAGATAAATGTATTTACATAAACGAAATAAGATTTTTATCTGGAATTCTACTATTATATTAAGGAGTTAGCACTACAATGAAAAGAACGTATCAGCCAAGCAGAGTTAAGCGTGCAAGAACACATGGCTTCAGAAAACGCATGTCTACAAAACAAGGTAGAAGAATAATAAACAGAAGAAGAGCAAAAGGCAGAGTTAGATTAGCTGTTTAATTAGTTAGTTATGGGTTCAGTTAAAAAAGTGAGTAAATAGAATTTAAGATATTAATTTTATAAATATCTTAAAAAATTAATATCTTAAATCTTTATTTTGATTTTTTTTGTAATGGATTTTTTTTGAAATCATATTTATTTACCAGGACAGATCGTATACTTAAACGTTCTGAATTTCTTTTTTTATCGAAATACGGAACAAAAATCCACAACAAACACTTTATTGCTGTGATAAATAAAAGAAAAACCGATAAAATACGTCTTGGAATAACTGTCACAAAAAAAGTCGGCAATGCTGTAGTTCGCAATAGACTGAAACGTTTAATTCGTGAGTATTTTAGATTAAACAAAGATAATATTTCCAGGAAATGGGATATAAGTTTAATAGTAAAAAAAGAGATTGCTGGATTATCTTCAAAACTAATTAATTTATCATTGCATACTCTTTTTAAGAACATCCATGCTCAGATGAGCACAACAAAGGATGAAAGTATATAGTCAATGGTCAAAAAATGAATTTTTTGACGATTTGTAATATATTGAAATAACAGTATATTAAAACAGGCTTTCATATAAAATTAGGAAAATAGTATTGACAGCTATAGCTTTTATGTATAAAAGACAGATAAATTTTATTAAAATTACTTTTTTCTCTTTTCTACAATTTTATTGTTCAATTTCTGTCAATACTATTTAAAATTATGTTTTTAAAAAAATTGCTTTTATTAATAATTAGAGTATATCAAATAATAATATCTCCTTTTTTTCCTTCTGCTTGTCGTTTTTATCCTACCTGCTCACAGTATGCTATTGATGCTTTAACGCGGTATGGTATTTTTTATGGATTTTATCTTGCAGTAAAGCGAATTTTAAAATGTCATCCATTTCACCCTGGAGGGTATGACCCTGTTCCTTGATAACTATTAAGTTGCTACATAAATATTTTTTAAACTACCATCTTCTTCCTGATTTGGATTTGTGAAATTAACTGTGTAAGGGTTTGTATTTTTTAAAGAATATAAACTTTTTAAGGGAAAATTTAGTATAATATAAACTACAGAAGTTTTTGTTTTTAAAAGTTTGTATTATTAGTGTTATAAAATTATTTATGAAAAAATTTATAAACTCTTTTTTCTGTTTTTTGAAAATTTGTTACAAGAGAACAAAACTCTCTGCCTGTTATTTTGGCCGTCATTTTTTTATCAGAAAAAATCAACCTTTTTAACACTTGGCTATATTGAAATTAAATTTTATTTGGAGATATAAAGAATGGAACAAATGAGGATGGTGCTGGCAGTAGTTTTGTCAGCAATAGTGTTTATCGGATGGTATGCTCTTTTTGGAGAGCAAAATCATAATGTTATTAAAAAAACAGAGAAAGTAGCAGATATTAAACAGGAAAATATTAAAGAATTTAACTCGAATACTGTGAAAAAAGAGAATTTTTTAAAGTATGATGAAAAAAAGCATTCTCCAGAATACAGAAAACCAAGGATAATCACAATCAATACCCCTTTATATTCGGTTGATATTTCTGAAAGAGGAGCTGTCTTTAAGAGTTTTTCTTTAAAAAAATATAACAAAACACTTGCCAAAGACTCAGGATTTAAAGAACTGATTTCAAGCGAAATAAATGCAGGAGTATTGACCACTAAACTTGCAAATGATTTAATACCTGAAATGGATAGTGCAGTATACCTTGCTGATACATCCAAAAAATCTGTCAACCTGTTAAATAATTCCGGCAAGGTTTTATTTTCCTATAGCACTTCATATGGTATAATAATTAATAAAACATATATCTTTTCACCAGATACTTATAAAATTGATTTACAAATAAACATTATAAATAATTCAAAACAACCTTTGGGCGGCACACTAATAACTTCAATTAGAAATAAAGTACCTGAAGTAAACTCTTACGGATTTACAGGACCTTGTGCCTTAATAAAAAACAAACTTCTTCAGGTTGATATCTCAGATATAGAAGAAAACAGTGATCTGGCAGGTCCTGTAGAATGGCTTTCATTTACTGACAGATATTTTATGACATCTCTTATTCCAGATAATTCTAATCAGGCAAAAGTAAAATTGTTGCAAAAAGAAAATAATATTGTGGAATCAAGCCTAATTATAGAAAATGGAACTATTTTACCAGATACAAAAAAAGAGTATAATTTATCTATTTTTTTTGGACCTAAGAATATTAAGGTATTAAAGTCTGTTGGAAATAATCTGGACAGGGCAATTAATTTTGGAATGTTTGATTTTTTGGCTAAACCTTGTTTATGGCTTATGAATATAATTTATGATGTTATTCCTAATTACGGGATAGCAATTATTATTCTTACAATCTTTTTTAAAATTATTTTATGGCCTCTTGGAAATAAAAGCTATAAGTCTATGAATGAGATGAAAAAGATGCAGCCTCTTCTTACCGAAATTAAGGAAAAATACAAAAATGACAAAAAGAAAATTAACGAAGCTACCATAAATTTATATAAAACATACAAAGTAAATCCTGTAAGTGGTTGTTTGCCAATGGTTGCCCAGATACCTATTTTTTTTGCATTTTACAGGATGCTGTATGAAGCAATTGAATTAAGGCACGCCCCTTTTTTTGGATGGATAATTGATCTTTCAGCACCTGATCGTCTTTTTAATTTTAGTTTTGAAATTCCTTTTATGGAACCTCCTTATGGGATTCCTGTTTTAACAATTATTATGGGAGCAACCATGTTTATACAGCAAAAACTAACACCTGTTGCAGGAGGAGATCCTGCACAAGCAAAAATCATGATGCTTATGCCTATAGTTTTCACTTTTATTTTTATTAATTTTTCATCAGGACTTGTTTTATATTGGCTTATAAATAATGTTCTATCTATAGCTCAGCAGTATTATATTACACAAAAAAACTAGTATGGAGGATTATATGATGCCTTTTGTTGAATTTGAAGGCAAAAATGTTGCAAATGCTGTTGGCAAAGCTTGTGCTAAATTGAGTATTTCAAAAGAAGCTCTTAAATACGATATAATTTCCAATGGCTCCAGCGGAATTTTTGGTCTGGTTGGTTTTAAAAAAGCAAAAATCAGAGTTTTAATGTCTGAAGTTAAACCTGACTCAGCTGATAATTTAAATAATGATGGTATTAAATCACTTGTAGACGAGGCTTTTCAATCTAAAAGACCTCTTGACAATTTTTTTGAGGATAAAGTTACAAATAGAGATAAAGATCAAGCTGTTACTCAAAACAATTCTAAATCTGAAGGTAAAATAGAATCTGAAGATAAAATAGAATCTGAAGATAAAATAGAATCTGAAGGTAAAACAGAATCTGAAGGTAAAACAGAATCTGAAGATAAAACAGAATCTGAAGATAAAACAGAATCTGAAGATAAACGCATGTCAGAAGAATTGGTGACAGCTGCTATTGAGCTTGGAGAACAGATCCTTAAACATATTTTTAATCTTTCAGCATCTGATATTGTAATAAATATAGAAAAAAGATCTGATTTTGTTTCTTATAAAATTACAGGTCAGGATGTTTCTCTTTATATTGGAAAGCATGGGTATACTCTTGAAGCTATTCAGCATATTATAGATAAAGTTGTTAATAAAAAATCAAATCAGAGAATTCGAGTACATGTAGATATTGAAGGTTACCTTGACGAAAGGAAAACTAATCTTCAAAAACTTGCTCTTCGCCTTGCAGAAAAAGTTAAGCGAACTCACAAGTCTTCTACAATAAATCAACTTAATCCTTATGATAGACGAATTATACATCTTGTCTTAAAAAATCAGCAAAAAGTTAGAACCCACAGCATAGGAAGTGGCTATTATAGAAAACTGGTAATAATTCCTAAAAATAAAAAACCACGCAAATTAAAACCAGCAGCATTAAACAAAAATAATACTGAGAAAAAACCGATGTCTTAAAAAGAGTATGTGCTGCTTTTTTTACCCTGATACCATTAAATAGTTTTCTATTTTAATGATATCAGGGTATTTAAAAATATATTTATCAAACTTGAGTTTTACGAAGATGAGTCAAAACACAATTGTTGCCATAGCAACTCCGCCTGGTTCTGGAGGCATAGGAATAATAAAGATATCAGGACCTGCGGCTGTCAATATTCTCTCAAAAATTTTTCGTAAAAAAGATAAAAAAAAAGCATCAGAATTATCATTTAATTTCTTTTATGAATCCCACCAGTTTTATTATGGACATATAATAGAGCCTGTGTCTGCCTGTATTATAGACGAAGCTCTTGTTATAGCAATGAATGCACCTTTTTCACATACAGGCGAGGATGTTGTTGAAATACAGACACATGCAGGTCAATTTGTATTAATGTCTATTTTAAAACTGGTTATGTCCTGTGGCGCAGAACTTGCTGAACCAGGAGAATTTACCAAGCGTGCCTTTATAAATGGTAAAATTGATCTTACCCAGGCTGAAGCTGTAATGGATATTATCAATGCAAAATCTGAAAAATCACTTAAAATAGCATCATCTCAAATCAAAGGGGATCTTAAAAATAAAATAAACAACATATATAATATTGTTCAGGAGTATTTAATCCAGATTGAAGCTGATATTGACTTTTCTGATGATACAGATAATGATTTGTTATCCATTGATCCTGACAAGTTGTTTTTAGATGCTGTAAAACCAGTTAACACTCTTATTAAACACTATGAGTCTTCTCATATCTATAGAGATGGAATAAGGCTGTCTATTGTTGGCAGACCCAATGTTGGGAAATCTACATTAATGAACTGTCTGTTTCAAAAAGAGAGATCCATTGTAACAGCAATACCTGGAACAACAAGGGATGTTATCTCAGATAATATGGTTATCTGCGGAATACCTGTAACTATTAATGATACAGCTGGTATTCATGTTACAGCAGATCCTGTTGAAAAAATTGGTATTAAAAAAGCAAAAGAATCAGCTGAAGACTCTGATATTATTCTTCTATTGACAGATGCATCAGTTACAATTTTACCTGAAGATATTAAATTTATTAATGAGTTTGACTCATTAAAACTCATTTTAATTGTTAATAAGATTGATCTTGTTAACAATTATGAGAATAAAATTAAGGAAATATCTACCGATATCCCCTGCATACCAATTTCAGCAAAATTAAATATTGGAATAGCTGATCTGAAAAAAGAGATAGTCAGACAGCTTAATTGTGCATCAGATAATAATATTAGTGTTATAGTTCCAAACATAAGACAAAAAAAACTTCTTGAAAAAGCAGCAGCAAGTATTACTTCTGCGTGCAGAGCTCTAACAGACAAATATCCTTCAGAACTTGTTTCTATTGATTTACACGAAGCTTGTAATTTTCTTGGAGAAATTCTGGGTATAACAACAAAGGTTGATATTTTAGATGGGATTTTTAAAAACTTTTGTATTGGTAAATAATGTTTCACGTGAAACATTAAGAACATATATCTGATATAGATCGTCATATAAATAAGTTCACTTAAGTTTATATGAAAATTATGAATTATGAATGGTAAATTATGA
>DAOWNP010000299.1 GCA_030642545.1 Desulfobacteraceae bacterium
GTAGCCGTGTTTTTCACATGACATGATCTCTTTTCGAACCATACCTTGAGTTAAAAGATTTTTAAATGGTTCTTTAAAAGTAACAAGACCAAGATCTTTTAAAACTCTTGTAAAATACCTTGAATAAAGAAGATGTAATATAGCATGTTCTACTCCGCCTATATATTGATCCACAGGCATCCAGTATTTTACTGCCTCAGAATCAAACATGGCTGTTGTACAATCAGGGCTGCAATATCTTTGAAAATACCAGGATGATTCCACAAAAGTATCCATGGTGTCTGTATCTCTTTTTGCATCATCTCTTCCGCAAACAGGACATGTTGTTTTGGAAAAATATTCTAAACCGGATAGAGGTGATTTCCCATTTTCAGGAAGTTTTGCATCTTCAGGAAGAGTTACAGGAAGATCAGATTCCGGTACTGAAACTATACCGCAGTCTTTGCAGTGTATCATGGGAATTGGAGTACCCCAGAATCTCTGGCGTGATATCCCCCAGTCTCTGAGTCTGAAATTAACAGTTTTTTTACCTTTATTAATTTTTTCAAGGTGCAGTGCTATTTTATCTAATGCCGTTTTATTATCTATGCCGTCAAATTTTTTTGAGTTTATCAGGACTCCGCTGCCTGTGTAAGCTTCTGTCATGGTAGCTGCATCAAGCTCTTTATCTACAGGATTTATAACGAGAATTCTATCAAGGTTGTATTTTAAGGCAAAATCAAAATCTCTCTCGTCATGAGCAGGAACAGACATAACAGCACCTGTACCATAATCCATAAGTGCAAAGTTTGCTGTATAAATTGGTATTTTTCTGTTGCTTAGTGGATTTATACACCATGCACCTGTAAAAACTCCTTCTTTTTCATAGGATTCTAAAGATTTTGCTGACCTGTCTAATTTTGACACTTTTTCTATAAAAGCATATACCTCTGTCTCATGAGAAGTATTCTTGCAAAGCTCAGGTATAATTGGATGTTCAGGTGCAAGACACAGAAATGTTGCACCAAATACTGTGTCTTGTCGTGTGGTATACACCGGTATTTTTTTATTGCTGTTTACAACATCAAATTCAATTGTAGCCCCAACACTTTTTCCTATCCAGTTTTTTTGCATAGTTGTTACTTTTTCAGGCCAGCCGGGAAGTTTATCGCAGCCTGTAAGAAGATCTTCAGCATAATCTGTTATTTTGAAAAACCACTGCCACAGATTTTTGGCCCTTACCTGTTGACCGCATCTCCAGCAAAGACCGGATTCAACCTGTTCATTTGCAAGAGTGGTTTGACATGTATCACACCAGTTTAAACTTGATTTTTTTCTGTAAACCATGCCGTTCTCAAACATTCTAATAAACAGCCACTGTTCCCATTTATAATATTTTGGTGAGCATGTGGCAAGCTCCCGCTTCCAGTCGTAACTGAATCCTAATTTTTTGAGCTGTTTGCGCATGGAACTAATATTTTCATATGTCCATTTTGCAGGATGGGTATTGTTTGTAATTGCGGCATTTTCAGCAGGCAGACCAAAAGCATCCCAGCCTATGGGGTGAAGTACATTAAAGCCTTTCATTCTTTTGTATCTTGCTATAACATCTCCTATGGTATAGTTTCTTACATGTCCCATGTGAATGTTTCCAGATGGATAAGGAAACATTTCAAGAAGGTAATATTTTTTTTTGTTTTTATCCTCAAAAACATCAAAAATGTTTGATTCTTCCCATGATTTTTGCCATTTTTTTTCTATCTTTTTGGGGGTGTATTGCTCATCCATATATTAAATTTACCTTAAATACTTATGAATTTATTTATGTGACGGTCTGTAAACTCTTAATTATATTTGTTGTACTAATTCCTACCTCAAGTGGTACAAGCACAACAGACCCGTTATTTTTTGTTACAATATCATGTCCTACTACAGTTTCTATAGTGTAATCTCCACCTTTTACAAGGATATCAGGAGCAAAGCTTTTTATTAAATTAATTGGAGTATCTTCATCAAAAATAACAACCATATCAACACAGTATATGGCAGACAAAAGAGCAGCTCTTTCATTTTCTGGAAGAACAGGGCGCCCGCTGCCTTTTAAACGTTTTACAGATGAGTCAGAATTTAGACCGATAATGAGTTTTGTGCCGTTTTTAGCAGCAGCATGCAGCAACTTTATATGCCCTGCATGAAGAATATCAAAACATCCGTTTGTAAAAACAATTTTATTCCCATGATTTTTCCATTCAGAAACAGTGGTTTCAGCTTCTGTCTTATTCATTATCTTTTTTAAGCCGATAGTTGATTTTTTTTCCAGAGCGTTTGCAAGTTCGGTAATATTTACAGGTTTTGTTCCAATTTTTCCAACAACAATTCCCGCTGCTGTGTTGGCAAGAGCTGCCGCTTCTTTAATAGAAAGACCTTTGCCGCAAGCTGCTGCTAAAATACTGATTACTGTATCTCCTGCTCCTGAAACATCATATACATCTTTTGCTTCAGTTTGTATATGAAAAGGTTTTTGATTTCTAAAAAAAAGACACATGCCTTTATTGCCTAAGGTTACAAGCAGGTAGTCCAGATCAAAAAGCTTTATTATTTTTTCTGCATCAGCAGTCATTTTCTCTGGTATTTCCTCCTGAGAAAGGCTTATCTGAGAAAATTCGTTCAAATTAGGTGTAACGCATGTTGCTTTTCTGTATCTGTCCCAGTTATTGGTTTTAGGGTCAACAAATACAGGAATGGATAGTTTTCGGCATTTTTCTATTATTATTTTTGGTATATCGGAGGTTAAAAGACCTTTTCCATAATCTGAGAGTATCACTGCATCAACATTTGGCAAAAGCTGATCAAAAGATGTGACTATTTTATTTAAAATAAATGTATCAGGCGGAATTATTTTTTCTTCATCTATTCTGAGAAGCTGCTGTCCCTGAGCAATTATTCTTGTTTTGGTTATGGTCTGAGTGTTTTTGTCCTGAAAAAGTTTGTGGCTGATTTTGTTTTGATCAAGAAGATCTCTTATTTTATCTGCCTCAGTGTCATCTCCTGTCGTGCTTAAAAGAAAAGTTTTGCATCCTGTCTGAGAAAGATTAAGTGCCACATTGCCTGCTCCTCCTAAGGTGTGTGTTTTGTTATTTATTGTAACAACAGGTACTGGTGCCTCAGGGGATATTCTTTTTACCTTGCCCCATAGATAAATATCTATCATTATGTCGCCTATAACAACAACAGTTGTATCTGAAAAATCAGGTGTGTATTTTATATTCATAGTTTTTCATACTTTATATAATAGTAATTCAATTTTCGGATTTATTATTAATTTATAATCAAAATATATGCTTACTATATAACTGACAACTGACAACTGACAACTGACAACTGACAACTGACAACTGACAACTGACAA
>DAOWNP010000340.1 GCA_030642545.1 Desulfobacteraceae bacterium
AAGTTGGCAATTTTAAGTGTCGAGGCGCCAGCCTGGCAAGGCACGAAAGTGCAGGAATATCAAGATATTTCGAACTTTCGTAACGCAGTTAGGCTGGATGCATCGGTGCTTAAAATGTAAAGTTATTTTTGTGCGAGCCCTGTATATTGTGAATTATTACAGGGGGTAATATGCCGGAATTTATATGGAGTGGGAAAAATAAAAAAGATGAGAAAAAAAAAGGAGAGATGGAGGCACAAAGCATAGATGTTGTTAAGGCAAATTTACGAAGAACAGGTATAACTCCTATAAAAGTAAAAGAAAAACCTAAGGATTTGTTTGAAAATGTAGCTTTTATGCAGCCAAAGGTTGAAAATAAAGATATTATTATTTTTGCGAGACAGTTTTCAACTATGATAGATGCAGGTCTCCCCATAATAAAGTGTTTGGATATTCTTTATTCGCAGCAGGAGAATAAAACTTTTAAAAAAATATTGAAAAGTATTAAAGATTCCGTTGAAGGAGGTTTAACTCTTGCTGAAGCTTTAAAAAAATTTCCGGATCAGTTTGATTCTCTTTTTGTCAATATGATTGCAGCAGGTGAGGCAGGGGGTATATTAGATATTATATTAAGAAGGCTTGCAACATATTTAGAAAAAGCTGCAAAATTAAAAGCTCAGATAAAGAGTGCTTTAACATATCCTATTATTACACTCATTATTGCTCTTATTGTAGTTATAGTAATTCTTGTTTTTGTAATTCCGGTTTTTGAAGAGATGTTTGCTGATTTTGGAAAAGCATTGCCTGCCCCTACTCAGTTTGTTGTTAATTTGAGTGAATTTGTACAAGCAAGAATCTTATCTATTCTTATTGCGGGTGGATTGTTTATTTTTGCAATTAAACGGTTTTATAAGACAAATAAAGGCATGGAAATAATGGACGATCTTTTTTTAAAGATGCCCATTTTTGGAATTCTTATAAGAAAGGTTGCTGTGGCAAAATTTACCAGAACCATGGGTACTATGATGTCAAGTGGTGTTTCAATACTGGAGTGTTTAGATATAGTTGCAAAAACAGCAGGGAATAAGACAGTTGAAAAAGCAATTTATAACGTGCGCTCTGGTATTTCAGAAGGACGGACAATGGCAGATCCTCTCTCTGAGAGTGGAGTCTTCCCATCAATGGTTTGTCAGATGATTTCAGTTGGAGAGTCAACAGGAGCACTTGATAAGATGCTTGAAAAAATAGCTGAATTTTATGAAGAGGAAGTTGATGTAGCAGTAGAAAACCTGACTGCAATGATAGAGCCTTTAATGATGGTTTTTTTAGGAACAGTTATTGGCGGGCTTGTTGTTTCTATGTATTTACCTGTATTTCAGCTGGCAGGTGCTGTGGGTGGTTAATACAAGGAACTTCTTTATTTTACTGGGATTTACTCAATGAGGCTTAAAAAAAAAACAGAAGATAGTGAGTTAATGAGTCAAATTCGATGGCTGATGTTTTTTAGAGTTATTTTTGGCCTTATTCTATTAATCTCAACCTTTTACTTTATTTTATGGAAAAATTTATATTTACATAAAAATTCTCTTAATTTTTTATATGGTATAACCTGTCTAATGTTGTTTTTTTCATCTGTTTGTTTATTTATTTTTAACAAGGTGAAAAACCAGTTCATGTTTGCCTGTATTCAGCTTGTTGCAGATACTGTAATAATAAGCCTTATAATATATATTACAGGTGGTTATTTTAGCATTTTTTCATTTCTTTACCTTCTTGTTATTATATGCTCAAGTATGCTTCTTAGAGGGAGGTGGAGTCTGTTTCTTGCTGGTATTTGTTGTCTTGAATATGGGATTATAATTGGTGTTCAATATAAAAGATTTTTAGGAGATTTTATTAGTATTAGTTCTGTTTTCAATTTATATGAGGTGGATATAAAACTTATTATATATAAGTTTGTCTCTGTTGTTTTTGCCTGTATAACTGTCGCTTTTCTAAGCACTTTACTTGCAGAAAAAGAAAAAAATGCCAAAATACAAATCAAAGCCCTTGAAGATCATGTAAAACGCGTTGAAAAACTATCTGCTACTGGTGAGATGGCAGCTGGTTTGGCTCATGAAATAAAAAATCCTCTTGCTTCACTTTCAGGTGCAATTCAACTGTTGGCTGATGAAATAAAAAATGATTATAACAAAGTAAAACTAACACAGATAATAAAACGGGAATCTGATCGTTTAAATTCTCTGGTAAATAATTTTCTTCTGTTTGCTAAGCCAAAAACATGTGAAATTAAAAAAATTTATCTTGCAGAAAAGATAGATGAAATAATTGATCTTTTAAAAAAAGATACAACGCTTAATAGCAGAATAAAATTTTCAACAGAGTATGAAGATAATATATGGATAGAGATGAATCCTGATCATTTAACACAAATTTTGTGGAATATTTTATTAAATGCAGCAGAATCAATAGAAAACAGAGGTGAAATTAAAATTATTTTATCTGTTTTTAGCAAAAAAAATGTAACCGTAGAGATAATTGACAATGGTTGTGGTATACCACAGGAAAATATTTCATCTATATTTAATCCTTTTTTTTCAAGTAAGCAAACCGGAAGCGGTCTCGGTTTATCTATTGTACATCGCATATTAAATTTTTACGATAGTAAAATTATGGTATATAATAATTCTATTGGAGGAACTGTTTTTAAATTTACTTTAAAGCGTGTGAAATCCGGGCAACCCAGTCAACCGATCTCTTACGCTAAAAATTTAAAACAGGAT
>DAOWNP010000045.1 GCA_030642545.1 Desulfobacteraceae bacterium
CCGGACGGAGGTGATCTCTATATTCAGACTGAAAATGTCACTCTTGACAAGGAATACATCAAACCCTTTGCGGTTGTTCCGGGGAGATACGTCAAGGTCTCTGTTACCGATACCGGGGTGGGGATAGATGCCGCGATCCGGGAAAAGATCTTCGACCCCTTTTTTACCACCAAAGATGCGGGTCAAGGCTCCGGACTGGGCCTTGCGTCGGTCTACGGCATCATCAAGAACCACGGCGGCTTTATCAATGTTTACAGCGAAAAGGGAGCGGGAACTACCTTTAACATCTACCTGCCTGCGTCTGAAAAAGAGAGCATGGGAAAAGCCCATTGGACGAACAAACATGAGGTTCAATACGGCCAGGGCATGGTACTTCTTGTGGACGATGAGGAGATGATTGTCGAGGTGGGGCAAGCGATGCTGGAAAATCTGGGTTATCGAGCCCTCACCGCCGGGAGCGGCCAGGAGGCGCTTGATCTGTACGAGAAACAAAAAGGGGAGATTGATCTTGTCATCCTGGACATAATCATGCCGGACATGGGAGGCAGTGAAGTATTTGATCGACTGAAAGCAATCAATGAAAATGTCAATGTCCTCTTGTCAAGTGGCTACAGCATCAACGAGCAGGTAACAAAGATCATGGACAGGGGGTGTATATGGTTCATCCAAAAGCCATTTTCTATTAAGGCTCTGTCCATTAAGGTGCGCGAGGCACTGGATGGGAACAAAAAATAAAGTTTCAAATAATTATCCTGTTCGTGATAATAAAGTTGGGGCTGACTGCCCTGACACCGACCATAATCCTAAATTATTTTGAAAACAGCCAGTTTCCAAGATCATTAAGCCAAAAGAATTGTTTTTCTTCTTTCTGCATATAACCGTGACAGGAGATCAGAGTCCATATTTTCAGATCAGAAGGACTATTTAATGTTTATTGATCTTCTGATTGAAGTGACTGAAATGACTGAAATGAATAAAATATGGAATGTAAATATAGCTATAGTATTGTTTAATGACAAACCATGTGTTATGTTAAGCTTAACATAACATTATCATATTCTTTTTCAAATCAAACACTGGAAGGAAACAGATTGAAATAATAAAAAATACCCTTGAATTTAAAGAATAATAGTCAAAGGCAGACTTGACCCCTTTATGCTATAGGTTTACAACTGGGGTGTCCAAAAACCAGGTTTTTCAGCTATTTTTTTTGCTCTAAAAGCAATCATGGTAAGTATTATGACCAATATTGCCGAGTCCAAAAAACGGGCAGAAAACAGATCCTAAAACCAACGTTTTTAGACACCCCACACAAGAGGATATTAGCAATCCTCTAAAAATGCCTTATATGCTTTAAATGTCATGTATACATCCGCTTTATTAGATACTTCAAAAGGTGAATGCATGGAAAGAACAGGAGGACCACAATCAACTATGTCCATTCCATAAGATGCAAGGTATTTTGCAATAGTTCCTCCTCCTCCAACATCAATTTTACCAAGTTCACCTGTTTGCCATATAACATTATTGTTATTAAAGATCTCTCTTATTTTTGCTATATATTCAGCATTTGCATCGCTTGCTCCTGATTTGCCTTTAACTCCTGTAAATTTTGTAATACATATTCCATAGCCAATGGCTGCTGCATTGTTCTCTTCGTAAACATCTTTGTAATCTGGTTCTATTCCAGCATTTACATCTGCAGACAGAGCAGATGAGTTTATAAGGATCTCTCTTAAACTGCGCTGGCTTGTATCCTTTTTTTGAATATTTTGAAGGTCTGAGACAAACTGTTCTAAAAATTGAGATTTTGCACCGGTGTTACCTTCACTGCCTATCTCTTCTTTATCAAAAAACATAGTAACTGCTGTTCTTTCAGGTTTATCAAGTTTTAAAATAGCTTCAAGCGAGGTAAAAGCACAAATCCTGTCATCTTGTCCATAACCTCCTATGAGACTTTTATCCATTCCAACATCACGGGCTTTTCCGGCCGGAACAGCTTCTATTTCAGCACTGATTAAATCTTCTTCAATAATTTTATACTGCTTATTTAAATGTTTTAACACAGTTAATTTAAACCGGTTTTTTGTTTTTGTATCTCCTGTTGGAATACTCCCTGCAAGCAGGTTTAGTTTTTCTCCTTCAAATGCCTCAGAAAGTTTTTTAATGTTTTGTTTTGCTGCAAGATGAGGCAGGAGATCTGAAATCATAAATACAGGATCTGTTTCTGCTTCTCCTATTTTAATATCTATTGCACTACCATTTTTTATTATTACTCTTCCATGAAGAGCAAGCGGTCGTACAAGCCAGTGATATTTTTTTATTCCGCCATAGTAGTGTGTTTTTATGAGAGCAAGACTTATATCATCATAAATAGGGTTTTGTTTAAGATCAAGCCTTGGAGAATCAATATGTGAAGCAATAATATTTAATCCTTCTTTAAGAGGTTTTGTCCCGATAATGGCAAGAGCAATGGCTTTGTTATGAAAAATCTTATAATATTTACCTGTGTTTTTTTTAGATTTTGACAAATTATCTATATCTGAAAAACCTTCTTTTATTATACATTTTGTTATTTCAGATACTGCTTCACGTTCTGTTTTTGCATTGTCTAAAAAGGTTTTGTATCTGTTTCCTATAACAAAAGCTTCTTCTTTCTCTTTTTGCAGAAGATGATCCCATACAAGAACCTGTTTTCGTAATATTCTTTTTTCTAAATTTTCAACTTCTTTTTTATTTAATTTTTTATCCATAATGACTGTTTTCCCTGTCTATTCGGTTGTTGAGGCCTAATTATAAGATCGTACAAAGTTCTGCCGTCATGCCGGACTTTTGATCCGGCATCCACAGCTTCATTATGTTGTTGAAATTATTCTGGATGCAGGCTTTCGCCGGAATGACAACAAGAATGAACCACCATTAGTAATATCAATAACTTAAAAGAACTTTAGACTCTCAAGTTAATATATAATCAGGAAAATTTCTTTGCAATATTATTATCTATAATATAAATAGCTACTCCTTTTGCACCATCTTTTATGTACCCACATTTCTCACACAGATTGTTAATTAAAAACGTTACATCATTTCTAATTTTTTTATCGTAGGTTTTAAAAGCTTCTTTATCAAAATCTTTTATAGCAAGCCTGAAATTTTCATTTCCAAGAAAAGGATCTAATACTTTCTCTTTGATATTATGAATATATTTATCATGAAAGGACATATAAAGGCTGGTTTCTGTTATATCTTTCCCATTAACCATTATCTCTTGAGTTAATGTTTTTGATGCATACTCTTTTTGTGTCTGATTTCTAAAAATATCTCTATCTTCCTGGTCTATTTTTTTTCCAAACAGGCGGTTTTCTATACTTTCTAAAAAGGTATTGGTAATTTCTATTTTATCTCCTGTATATGTACATGTCTGTGTTAACCCTATCTCAAAATTTACAGCAAACATATAGTTTTGGATATCTTTTGATATCTGTTCCTCATTATAATAGAATATTGACTCTTTGATTTCCTGAAGAACTGTATAATCGTATAATTTTATTAATGAATCAAGAAAACCAAGAGGTATGGAATCTTTTAAATCTTTTCTTTTTTTAGTAAAATAATCATATACACATTTCATGTCTATGAGTTTATTTTTATTTGCATATATTGAATAAAAATCGTTAAACATTTTTATGGAATCACGACCTGAAAAACCTTGCATACCTTCATTTTCAGATTCACCAATAATTTTTCTCCGCCGGTTAGCTGTAAAATTTTTTATATCTTCTTCATCTATCCATGGAGGGATATGTCCTGTAAAAATTTCCATTTTTAAAAGAAGCAGGTTTTCATCACAATAAAGATTGTATTTCTTGGGGTCTTTAATCCATTCATCCATTGCGTCTGATTTTCTATTCAGACGTGAGGCGATAACAGTTCTTGCAAAATTATGTAAAACTCTCGGCAAAAACATTGCTTTAATATGTTTCCCAAAAATATTTTCGTATATATTTACTTCGGTGTTTAAGTCCAGGACATAAGGGATTTTAATATATTCAATACGATCAGAAAATGATTGGATATTCTGGATATCATTTTCATCTTCAGGGTTCATGATTCCTATGAAAAGGGAGTTTACATTCTCTTCAATATCTTCAACTTTATGAAGTTTTTCACTTACAATATTATGAAGTTTCATCAATCTCGTTGTGTTGTGAGATTTTATATCCATTAAAGCATAAATACCATTATTTACTTTTGAAAATCTTGAAAAAATATAATTTACAATATTGCTGTCTTTTAAGAGATCATCTATCTGACGCTGTATTAAGGGGTTCTTTAATACATTGTCTTTCATAATATTATCACCAGGGTTAAAAACACTTATTCCTTCCCCAAGCCTCCTGTTAAATTTGTAAGGTCTTGCATAAATCATATCAAAAACATGGTATGGATTTTTGACTCTGTTTAACAAAGCTTCAAATATTGAGCTGCAAATGGTGCAGGGAGAATCACTAAAAACCCATTCGTACTCTTTTTCAACAAACAGTTTCCATTTAAATTCATTGTTTAAAAAAAGGTTGTCAAAAAATGATCTCCTGTATTTTTTTGGAATTATTAAAAGAGGGTTGTCGTGGTTAGGACAGGGCACATCAATACAGTCATGGCACGAATTTGTGTCAGCTTCATTGTCTTTTAGATCGTGATCATTCTCTTCATGTTTGCCAAAAAGTTTATAAACTTTTTCAAGCAGGAGATTGTCTGATTGAAAATGACTTTCCAGTAAAGATTTGTCTATTCGCCAGATTGTTTCATATCTTAAACCTTCCTCTGAATTCGCAAAGAGTTCGAATCTTGCAAGAAGATTGTTTAAAAAAGTACTTTTCCCGCTTCCATGAGGACCTTTAAAAATATAAATTTTATTTTGTTGAGCTCCTATTTTAAAAGCATCAACCATTTTAACTAACCTGTTGGCAAAAAGTCTGTCAGCAAAAAAAGGATGATCAGACCCTTCAACAAAAAGTTTTGAACAATCATAGCGTGCATAATTGATGGATTCAGGATCGTTTTGATATTCATCAATACCTTTACCTATATAAAAATTCATCATGTCATAAAACAGTTGAAAAACATTTCTTATGGTTTTTTCTGGATTTTTATAAAGAACAGATATGAATTTATTAAAAGGAATAGGTCCTCGTGCCTCTTTTTCCGTAATATTGGAAGTTAAGTATTCTATGGCTTTTGATATATCTTCTTCATGTCCCATATCTCCCCCAATTTTATTAAATTAACACCCTTTGGGTGAACTCTTTTTAACATATTGATATTACAGGTGTTGGTTCATTCTTGCCGTCATTCCGGCAAAAGCCTGCATCCAGGAATAATTCCAACAACATAATGAAACTGGATACCAGATCAAAAGTCCGGCATAACGGCAGAACTCTTAAATTACTCTTTTTGTAATTTTGCGTTTTTCCATGGTATATATTACCCGTCGCCATTTTTTTTCTGTTTTATCTTCACTAAAATTAGGAGATAAAAAGCCAAAAGTAAATCCCTGGTTGACAATTTTAGGCAGGCTGAGAAATTCATCTGTTTCAAGTTTTACAGGTCCGTTCCAGAGATATTCAATTCCCATCATTGTATTCTTTATATAATCGTTAACAAGGGGTTTTCCTTCAAAATGATGTTTTAAATAGAGGGCTTTCCCTGTGGTTTTATTCTTATCTATTGTAATATAAGGAGGATGGTAAAGAGAATCAGATACCATCTGTTTATAATCTTTTGCCTTTCTGCTTTTAACAAAATATTCCCATACTTTTTTTTGTTTATTCATTCTTTTGCCTGCTACAAAAATATTGTTGTTGTTCACAAAATCCTGGTCTATAAAATTATTTGTAAAAAGAAAATCACTATAATTCTCTCTTATTTTAAAAATATAATCTCTGCCTGTTTTAGTGTTTTTGTTATATTTTTTTCTTTGATTTACATTATGAATCTGTTCAAAATCATATGACAATTTTCCTTTATCAGCAAGCTCTTCAATATAATAAAACAAACGCATACCAAGTGCATATGGGTTTAGACCTACTCTTGGCATGGATGTTACACCGGCATTTACTCTGGCAAAATCAACTTCATGACCTTTTATTCTGTCGTCTTCAAGAAACAGTGTCTCATGCCAGTAGCTTGCCCATCCCTCATTTAATATTTTTGTTCTTATCTGTGGCTGGAAAAACAGAGATGTATTACGTACAACATGCAGTACTGATTGCATCCACCTGTTTTTTTCTTTGTTTAAAAATTCAGAATTATTAATTAAGAATAGAAGTGTATCCTGTCTTTTTTCATTTTTCTTTTTAAGATTTTTTTTAAACATGATGTCAAATTCAGGATATTTTTTTACAACTTCTGAAAAAAAGATATATTCACCATATTCTCCTGATTCTTTTTTGCTGCTATTATATCTTTCTATCTCTTTTACATAGTCATGAATTTTTATTTTTTTTTCAGATTGAAGAAAAACATCAAAATAAAAGTTTAACAGTTTATCTTTGTTTGATTCATATGGACGATTTATTTCAGATAATCCATCGTAATATCCCACAAGGTTATCTATACCCCGTGCAAATTCTATCACATAATCAACCCATCTTCCTTTTTCAGATCTTAATTTTGCTATTAATCTTTTATCTGAAAGAGCCTGACCTGTAAAATCATATTCCCATGTGTTACGAAAATAAAGGTTGTTTTGGAAAAAATCTATATGACCTAAAACATGGTAAAAGATCATTACATTTAACCAGTCTGGATTGTTATCATTGTAAAATGATATAGCCGGTCTGGTGTTTATTACGGTTTCATAAGGATTTGAAGGATAGAGTTCATATTTGCCTTTCTCTTTTAATATTTCAATATCATGCACCCAGTAATCATAAAGAGTAGGAATCATATATTTAGGGGAAAGTTCAAGCATATCACGGTTTGTTACAATATATTCTAAAGACTCAGAATCAAATTTTAATCCGGCACTTTTTGCCCGTTCTTTACAACCCTCCATTATCTTTTTTGTACGCTGATTTATTAGTTCCATAGTTTTTCCAATTCAGATACTATTATATTTAATTTTGATAAATTTATAATAAATGTATGTAAGTTTCTATGAGATCAGTTTTTTTATTCCTTCTATAAGAGCAGGTTCATCTGCCGACTCAGGAATAATACCCAGTTTTAGAAAATCTTTTTTGCTTTCAAGCAGACCAGATCTTCTTAAATATTTTTCAAGTTCGGTTTTATTGCTGCTTTGATAACTGTGTTCTGCAATTGTGATTCCTATTCTGCTGGCATACAGCAGCATTTGTCTTAATTCAGGAAGAGTTTCTTTTCCGTCTGTATCCCAGTCGTCTCCGTCTGTCCCATGAAATATATATATATTGTAATCAACAATTAAATTTTCATCATCAACTATTTTATTTACCAGTTTATATGCTGAAGCTATTTTTGTTCCTCCTGCTACTCTTGAGTTATAATAAGTATAAAAATCAGGAACCTCTTTGGCTTCTGTATCGTGAAGAATAAATCTGGTTTCAACCTGCATAGAGTACTGATATAAAAGCCAGCTATAAATCATTACATGTTGAGAGACCACAAGCTGGGTTGGTTTTCCCCCCATAGACCCTGAATAATCCCGAAGAAAGAAAACAATTGCCTGAGATTCGTAATCTATCTCTTTTGAAAGTATACGGAAAACTCTGTCTCCAGGAGATATTAAAAATTTTGTGGTGTCTATATCATTAACATCAGCAAGTTTTCCTAAAGCAATATTGGTTTCAACAATTCTTCTTAAAGTGGCTTTTTTATCTAAAAATTGTCCAAAACCACGGTTTTTGTCAGTCATATCATATGTATATTTAGTTAATGATCTTCGTTTTCCTTTGTCTTTTAGGTTTGGCAGTTGAAATTGATCAGTTAATATCTTACCGAGATCATATGCACTTGATTCTACTTCGTGTTCAGCACCTTCTCCTTCACCTGGTCCTTCACCGTCTCCTTTTCCTGGTTGATGTACTGGCTGCTCTCCTATAATCTCTCCTTCCTCACCATCGCCTGCACCGCCTGAAGACTGAGTCTTATCATCATTATCTTCTTCTGAAAAATTGTTGTCATGAATAAATTTTTCTTCTACTGTTGTGGGAACTATTATTATTTTATCTTTTCCACCTTTTCCTGGTTTTATCATTCGTCCCACACGAATTTTTTTAGGAAAACCGTCTTTTTCTCTTTGATTGTCTTTTTCAATAAGATCATCAATGGATTGAATTTTGTTTACATATGTTTTTTTTTGCAAGTTTAAATTTTGCAGGCAGGTCATATCGTTATATGAGTATAACGATACAAGAAAAGGATCAAAAGGTGAGGCCTGTTTTTCTTTGAAATCAAAGTCTATATCATGTTTTTTATCATCATAAAGTTCTAAAAGAATTTTTTTCTCCCTTTTAAGGGATAGTCCAGCATCTTTAAGCTTATTATAATATTTTATTAAATTTGGATCCATTTTGATAAATTCCAGTAAAGGATAAAAAGGCTTTTAAAATTTAATATTTTTATACATTTACCAAAGTTCTACCGTCTTGCCGGACAAAGATCCGGCAGCAAGCTTCATTGTTCTCCTGGATGCCGGCTTTCGCCGGAATGACGGCAAGAATGAACTATGTTTCATCTTCCTGAGTACAAAAATATTCAATAGTTTTTTGTGCACATGTCTGGCAATAGCCTAACTTTTCAAACATTGTATTAATCATTCTATCATATAACTTTTGATTTTCTTCATTGGTTCTGTTTGCCAAAGCACCTATAAGGCTGCCTGCACCTGCTATATCTGACTTTAAACGTACATCTGTTATAGCTTTTACAAGCTCAAGGTTATCCATAAAGTCATAACCCGGCTCTATTGATATTTTCTGCCCGTAAATTTTTCTTATAGATGTTCTGAATGTCTCTTTTTGTTCATTGGATTTTAGACCTAATCTATCTTCTACATTATTAATATATCTCGTATCTATTTTGATTGCTTTTAGTTCTTTTGTTTGAGGATCTTTATATTTCCACATTTTATCAGGACCTAAATTTTCTGCATCAATGCCTATAATCATATTTACATAGTTCATTACATCTTTTCTAATAGCAAGTGGTTCATCCATATAAGCATTGAACATTTCTGTCATAATACGTTCTCTGTACAGACCTTTTGCAATTTTAAGATCTTCAAGGTATTTTGTGCGGTCATTGGCATCTGTAACATAATCTAAAACAACCCGCTCTATGGCTTTAAAAATATCATATGCAAACATGCACTGGCCTTCATTGGTTTCAGAACTTTCCACAATCAGCTGTATAGCACGACCAAGATTTCTCTGGCCCAACCCTTTTTGGCCAAAACGTTTTGTAATATCAGGATTTTGATTTAGTGTATCTATAACCTCAGAGAGTGTCTTAATACTTTTTTCTCCGGCAATGTCTCCTGCTGCAAGCTTCATTGTTTCAATGGGTGTTAATTTTTCAGATTTTGGAAGTCTTGACAAGGTAACTGCAATAGATGCTGCATAATTAATATTTGGATCCTGGTGCAGAAATTCCCTGTTAATAGTGGTTCTCGCATTGCTTCCTATGGCATAGGCTGTAAGCTGTGTCTGCATTTTATAATTTGTATTATGGGAGACATAGCAGATTCTGCATCTGTCAACTATAGGAGCTTCCTCTTTTTCCTGAAGAAATCTGTTAAACTCTGAGTTATTACTTGTAGCAACTATTAGAGTATCTATTGGCCATTTATATCCATCTACTTCAATACATCTGTTTTGAAT
Source organism: Desulfobacteraceae bacterium (assembly GCA_030642545.1). GTDB lineage: Bacteria > Desulfobacterota > Desulfobacteria > Desulfobacterales > DAOWNP01 > DAOWNP01. The sequence goes on from DAOWNP010000045.1 coordinate 9,861, forward strand.
AACACCGAGATAAACCTGAACAAGATCTTTTTTATTCTTATAAATTTCATCACTGAAATGTATACCACCTCCAGCTACCCTTGCTAACGCTCCTCTGCGCAGATCAAATCTGTATGGATTATTTGTATCTGTAATATGAAGAAGCCTCTGGATAGATTCTTCACCGAGAAGATCAACTGACGATGATGTAATTTTATCTTTTGCAGGATATTTTCCTGTAATGGTTCCAAGACTTTCAATTAAAGGAACCGGAATTATCTTTATATATTCAAGCATCTTTTCAATATCGCCGTCTGTATATTCTTTTATATTATTCCATATATAGCCGCTGCATGCTCCAAGAGGTCTGTAATTTTCATAAAGAATTTCAAGCTCTTTATCTGAAAAGCCATAGTTTTCAGATAGATATCTCAGGTTTTCATTTTTGTCTTCAAACAGATTCATGGCAAGAATCATTGGATCTTCATATGTTTGGGATTCTATAAATGATATTCTTCCATAACCCTCAAGTTTGTTTATATTTATAAATTTTATGGTATATTTCCTGTTTTTTTCAGGCCTTAAAAAATTCCTGTATTTATCGCAAAGAAATTCTACAAAAAAAGTTTTCCCGTTTCCAGGTTCACCCACAAGAACAAAAGCCATTTCTCTTGAAGATCCCTGTTCAGCAGCATCTTTAACATATGAAACAAAACTGTTTATTTCATTATACATACCTATTATATGTTTCTTGCCTTTGCGGAATATTCCAAAGTCGTATGTTGTTTTTCCGTTTACATCCACCTTTTTTATCTCATCTTCAAGAATCATTCTCGCAACACCCTGAAAAGCATTTTCAAAACAGCGGTCTTTTTTAAAAACTGCTTCTATGTGATAATTAAGAGTGTCATTTCTATTATTATGGCTCATTTTCCCTCCCACAAAAATTAGAGATAACTTTGTTGATATAAATTATTTCTATCCATATAATTTAATAATTATTAAGGAATAGAATTTCAATAAATTGAACAAAAATAGTTTTTATATAAAGATAAAAATTTAGTTTTTAAAATATATTAACTGTTTTTTTACAGTAGAGTCCGGTTAGGAAATTGCGTGAAACAAAATAAATAAAATGGGTAAAATAGGCAAAATACGGAAAGTTTAATTATTTTTTCCGCTATTTTAGAATAAATTTCTTGAATTTCTAAGTTTGCTTCACCAAAATTGCGAAACTCACTCGTACCTCGGCAGGTTGCCTGCAGAATGAAAATTTCTTCAAGTTCAAGGCAGAAAATAAATTTGACCACAGGCATACTAAGTTGTATTTCGAGGATCAAATTTATTTTCTAACGCAGAAATTGGATAAATTGCGTTCTGCATGCACCTGTCGCTCAAGCAATCACAATTTTTTGGCTATACTGCACTAAGAAATTCTACGAGATTTATTCAATACGCTGCAAAAACAAATAAACTTCCCTCACGCAAAATTCTAACCGG
>DAOWNP010000211.1 GCA_030642545.1 Desulfobacteraceae bacterium
GAAAAAAAAGAGACTCCTTTAAATAATTTGGGTTAGGAATGTAGACAAAATAACTTCCACATTCCTAACTTTAAATCTATGTACCTGTTTGTGGAAATTATTTCATCCACGTTCCTTAATATATTTTGAGGATATGTTTTTTCCAAAAAAATAAATTATGAAATAATTTTACCTGTTTCATCTAAAACTAATATAGTAAAATCTTTTTTATTCAGCAGTTCTTTTAAAAAATTACGGTCTATAGCTTGAACATCGTATTTGACATTGTCTTCTTTTACTAACAGGTTGTAACATTTAAGAGCATCTTCTTTGCTGTTAAAACAAGGGATAAATGAAGTATTTAATTTTTCACTGTATTGTCCTAAAAAATTATCTTTTTCTTTACCTTCTTTTACAAAAACCCAAACCCAGTTTGTATTATTATCTTTTTCCAAAATCAGTCCTTTGTCTTAGGAACATGGAAGTTATTTCATCCACGTTCCTTATTATCATATTAATTTTATCTATATTTCAATTAAATTATGTTTATACATCACAGCCTCTTTTTTATAAAATTCTGAAGCTTTAATTATTTTATTAAAAATTTCTCTGTTTTTTATATTTTTAATTTTACCAGGAACACCGGCTACAAGAGATTTTTTAGGAATAACAGTGTTTTCCAGCACAATACTTCCTGCAGCAATGATAGAACCCTTGCCAATAACTGCTCCGTTCATTATAATTGCTCCCATTCCTATCAGGCAATTATCTTTTATTGTGCATCCATGTATAATGCATCTATGACCAACTGTAACATTGTTTCCTATAAAAAGAGGTTTGTTATAGTCAGCATGAAGCATGGTAATATCCTGAATATTTGTGTTTTCTCCTATTTTAATCTTATCAGCATCGCCTCTTATTACACAATGAAACCAGATCGAGGAATGTTTACCTATTGTAATATCTCCACAAACAACAGCTGATGAAGCAATATAAGCTGTTGTATCAATTTCAGGTTTTTTTTTATTTAATTTGTAAATACTCATTTTTGTAGTTCCTATAAAAAAATAAAAAAACAGATAAATATGTTTATACATTTATCTTTAAAAAGTCATGATAATAATTATTTTTTTTGATATATTATCTATATTTTAGTAATCCAGCCTTTTCCCTGCAATTTTATTCCTGTTTCCATAGCTTTTAAAAATCTAGACCTTAAAATATCACTCATAAGAGTCTTTTTAATTGCCGGAAGTTTGAGAAAAGCTCCTGTAAGAACCCTCATAAATGACTGGGTTTTGCTTTGAGGATTGTCAAAAATTTGGTTTTGGAGGGTTCCTTTGTCAAGGCACTGAAGTATTGTTCTCTCAAAAGTTGTTTCCGGGTAAATGATTTTTTCTTTTCTTGGAATAAGTTTTAGAGCATCGGTTTTACATTTTATGCAGCATACTCCGCATCCAAGACAGATAGATGTATCTATACTCGCTTTCTTTTTTTTTGAACCTGGAGATTCTTCAATCATTTCAATAGCATCTATTGGGCAGGTTTTAAAACATTCCATGCATCCATTGCACAAATCCTGATCAATTGAGGCTATAAAATTAGATGTGAGAAGTGCATTGAAATAACCGAAGTTGTTTAGTCCTGCTAATACATTGCAGCAACAGCCACAACAATTACATATAAAAGTGACATTCTTTTTTACGTTATCAGCAATGAAAACAAGTCCAAGTTCTCTTGATCTTGCCATGTTTTCAAGCATTTTGGTTTTTGAAACCTCTTTAGCCATATTGTTGCGAATAAGAAAATCTGCTGCATAACCAAAAGATGCGCATGTATCAAGTGGAAAGTCGCATGTTTTTTCATCGGTATGGAATTTTTCATGACGACAGGAACATGTTCCTATGCTGAATTTATCAGATTCTTTAATTATGGCTGTGGCTTTTTCATAATCTAAAATTTCTGTATAATCTAAATCTTTTATTGTTGTTTCATGAGGAAGAGTTCTAAACAGAGTAGCATTTGAGTCATCATTAAAATTTGTGGAAAAAAAGATTCCGTTATCGCTGTTAAAGTATTCAGTAAGTAATTTTGAGCATGTTTTATAATCGGTATCTTTTGTTCGCATCATGGTAAATTCAAATATACCTATAACAAAAGGGGATGGCATATAATAGTAATTATCATTAACATATATATCAATAACAAGTCCTTTTGAACATAATTGATCTAAAATATTTCTCAATTTTGATTCATTATACTTTATTATTTTTTGTATTCTGTTAAAATCAGATAATCCGTATGGCATTTTGATTACAACATCTGCTTCAGGCTCGCTGTAAAATGTTTTTAAAACAGAGTAGAGGGCATCATTATATGGTGCCCTTACGGTAAGGTTGTCAATCTTATTCCCGAGTTTTTCGTATAATTGCTTGCCTGATAAGTGTCCCATACATATCCTCCTTAATAATGATTATAAAAAATGTTTGTTTTTTAAAGTTTGTTTCTCTTCTATATTAATAACAACTTTTATTTAATAACAACTATGAAATCATGAAGAGCTTTAAATTAATTATGTTATTTTACTTTATACTATGGTAAAATAATTGTTTAAAAACAAAGGAGACTGCTTTTAAAATGCTGGTCTATATATAAATTGTTATTTATTAATTAAATTTATGGATATAAATAATGGATAAAAAAAGATTAGACCATGATAAATATCTGCTTGAGAGAGAAAGAAAAATATGTCAGGCAATTATAAATGATTCTGATGATATTGTTTTTGTAATAAATGCAAAAGGCAGGATAATTTTTTTAAATCCAAAAGTCTTACATTTTTTAGGATATAGTACAAAGGAGCTTGATCAAAAACCAATAATAAATTTTTTGCCAGATGAAGAAAAAAAACGATTGTCTGACTGTTTTTTCAATAAAAAAGTCACATCAGATTTTATAAATCAATCCATTGAAGTTTTAAATATAAATGGTGAGAAAATAAAATTTTATTTAAAAATTTTATTGCCATATCCTGATAATAAGATTTTTAATGAAAAAATTGGTATTATAAAAACTCTGAAGAATAATAAATATAATGCCGATAAAATTAAATTTAATTCCATAATTAATAGTATTGATGAAGGTTATTTTGAAGTAGATCTTAAAGGTACGTTAACATTTTGTAATGATAAATTAAGCAAAATGATTTCTGTACCGCTAAGTGATATAATAGGTGTAAATTTTAAGAAATTTGTAACACAAGAGACAGCAGATCAGATGTTTCGTTTTTTTAACAAAACATATACTTCAGGTAATCCCACCAAAATAGTAAATTATGAGTTAAAAAAAAAAAATGGGTCTTTATTAAATTTAGAAATTGTTGCATCTTTGATTTATGACTCAAAACAAATACCTTCTGGATTCAGAGGGATAGCAAGAGATGTTACAAAAATAAAAAAAGCAGCAGAATTGATAAAAAAACAGCAGGTTCAAATGTTTCAAGCTCAGAGAATTGAATCTATAGGGACTTTAGCCGGAGGAATTGCACATGATTTTAATAATCTTTTAATGGCTATTCAAGGCAATATTTCTCTGCTTTTGTTAAATAAATCTCAAAAAGATACTGACCTGCAAAAATTATCTAATATTGAAAATTATATTTACAAGGGTGCTGAATTAACCAAGCAGCTTCTGGGATTTGCAAGAAGAGGTAAATATGAAACAGCCGTAATATCTTTAAATGAGATAGTTATAAATTGTGCCAAATTTTTTGGAAGAGCAAAAAAAGAGGTCGAAATTTCTCTTGATTTAAAAGACAAACTTTGGCCTGTAAAAGTTGATCATGGACAAATAAAACAAGTAATATTAAATATTTGTGTTAATTCAGGTCAGGCTATGCCTGATGGTGGAGAGCTTTTTATAAAAACAAAAAATGTTGTGTTAAAAAAAGAGAAAGCTATTGAATATAATATTAAAGCAGGAAAATATGTATCTCTTGCAATTAAAGATACAGGAGAAGGAATAGATGAGCAGATATTGCAAAGGGTATTTGAACCATTTTTTTCAACAAAAGATGTTGGGCTTAGCTCAGGACTTGGATTGGCTTCTGCATACGGAATAATAAAAAATCATAAAGGTTTTATTACTGTAAAAAGCAAGAGAAATCATGGTACTACATTTTTAATATTAATTCCGGCAATTAATGATAATATAAAAAAGACACCCAAAAATATATCGAACAAGATTATAAAAGGATGTGAAAATATTCTTTTTATAGATGATGAGTCGGCTATATTAGATATAGGGGCAGCTATGTTAACATCCTTAGGCTATGGTGTAACAACAGCTATAAATGGCATAGATGCTATAGATGAATATAAGCGGAATCATGATAAATATGATCTTGTTATTCTTGATATGATTATGCCTAAAATGAATGGCAGAGAAATATGTGAAAAATTAAAAAACATAAACCCAAAGATAAAGGTAATTCTTTCAAGTGGATATAGTTTAGAATCTCAAGCTATAGAAATTATTAAATTAGGGTGTATAGAGTTTATTCAAAAACCTTTTGATATTAAAAAATTATCACAGAAAGTAAGTGAGGCATTAAGAAACGTGAATTAATTAACTCTCCCCCTATTTTTTTATTCATGTGTCAACTCTTGAAATTTAAATTAAGATGTTTTAATAATTACAAACAATTTGAACATGTTTTATATGGTTTTAAAATATTTTAAGGAATTATCATATTTTTATTTATCAAAAGATTTAAATTAAAAACAAAGAATAGTTTAAAAGGAATATGTAAATGGATTTTTTTTTCAGGCCAAAAGCTGTAGCTATAATAGGGGCAACACCCAATAAAGCAAAGGGTGGTTACTCTATTTTAAAAAATTTGATTATTGGGTTTGATGGCGAAATATATCC
>DAOWNP010000271.1 GCA_030642545.1 Desulfobacteraceae bacterium
AAATAAAAATAAAAAAGCCTGATATTGTTTATAGCTGTGGACCTTATCCCATGTTGCAAAGTGTCTCTAAAATTGCAAATCAATATGGTGTTGCTTGTCAAGTGTCTGTTGAAACTGTTATGGCTTGTGGTATGGGAGCATGTCTTGGTTGTGCTGTAAAAAAAGCTGATGATCCTGAACAGTATTTCCATGTATGTACTGACGGTCCTGTTTTTTATGCAAAAGATCTTGCTATTAATTAGGTATAAAAATGAATGAAATAAAAGACAAAAAATTTTTTCTTACAGAAAAAGTTCGGGCTGCCGGCTGAGCATCAAAATTAAGTCCAGAGGTTCTGGATAAAGTTGTAGGCGGTCTTTCAATAAAACAGCATCCTGATTTGATTGTTGGAATGGAAAATTCTGACGATGCTGGCGTATTTAAGCTTAACTCTGAAACAGCTCTTATTCAAACAGTTGATTTTTTTACTCCTGTTGTGGATTCTCCTTATGATTTTGGAAGAATAGCCGCTGCAAATTCTTTGAGTGATGTTTATGCTATGGGTGGAAAACCTCTTACAGCCATGAATATTGTCTGTTTCCCTTCATCTGATTTCCCTGCAAGTGTTTTACGTGAGACTCTTGAGGGAGGACTTGAGAAAATAGATGAGGCTGGTGTAGTGCTTGTTGGAGGTCATAGTGTAGATGATCTGGAGTTTAAATATGGTCTTTCTGTAACAGGAACAGTTCATCCTGAAAAAGTTATTCCAAATTGCAATGCCAATGCAGGAGATATGTTGATTTTAACTAAACCTCTTGGACTTGGAATAATTGCAACAGCCATAAAAGGTAAAATAGCAGATAAAAATATTCAGAAAAAATTTATTGAAACTGCTTCCGCATTAAATAAAACAGCCTCAGAGGTTATGATTGCATCTGGAGCTAATGCATGTACTGATATCACAGGCTTTGGACTTTGCGGGCATCTTCTTGAAATGGCAAAGGGGTCTAAAAAAGAAATTCATATATATTCTGATAAGCTTTTTTTTCTTCCAAAGGCTGAAGAATATGCGGAAATGGGGCTTATACCAGCCGGAGCATATGCAAACAGGGAATTTTGTAAAAACAGGGTTTATGTAAGTTCTTATATTAAAAAAGCTGTTGCCGATATCTGTTTTGATCCTCAAACATCAGGAGGTTTGATTATCTCAATTAATAAAAAAAACGCAGGAGACTGTTTGTTGAAGCTTATAGATAAAGGAGTCGAAGCAGCTATTATAGGAGAGGTTGCAGGTGAAGACAAAAGAGGTAAGATTAAAATAAAATAGTTTATCGGTTTTATTTAGATTGACTTATACTTATTTCTTATGATAGAAAACATATTTTGAATAACTGTATGTTATTTAACCGTGTAAAAGATGTTGTTATGAAAAAAGAAACTACAAAACTTATAAAAGAATTTTCCTATTATAGTAGTATAGGACTCTCTGTTTCTCTCTCTGTTTTTATTGGTCTTTTTATAGGAATCTATCTTGACAGACAGTTTGGTACAGAACCTGTATTAACGTTAATTTTTATTGTATTGGGGATATTAGCTGGATTTAAAAATATTGGACTTGCTATTAAAAAAAGCAGGAATTTTTAAAATTTAAAAAGAGGTTGAATTGGTTGTTAAGAGAGGTTTACCTATTCAGGATAGTATTGTTGTTTTTGTTAACAAAACAAACTGGATTCTTTTTTGTTTTGTTAATATATGCGGATTTATCTTTATGCCTCTTGACTTTGGATTAGGCGTTTTATTTGGCGGTCTGATCGTTACAATTAATTTCTTTTTTTTGGCAAAAACCTTGAAAAAGGCTTTTAGCCCCCCATATATTTTAAAACATAATGTAGTTATAATGAAGTATTATATCCGTTTTGTTATAAGCGGTGTTATTATATTTTTACTTATTGCAGGAGATGTTGTAAGCCCAATAGGCTTGATAGTAGGCTTATCTGTTGTGGTTGTCAGCATTTTTTGTGTAACACTACGTGAAGTGAAAAAACTTATTTTTAAGGAGGCGGTTTAAGGTGGAACATCCGTATCTATTTTTTGTCAAGTTATTTGAATTAATTGGCTTGGGCCACTGGGCTCATTCAAATCCTCACCTGATTTACACATGGGTAGTTATGATTATTTTAATAGGATTAGGTTCTATTGCTGCTAAGGGGGTAAGTATGATCCCCAATAAAGGTCAGAATTTTTTAGAACTGGTGGTTGCAGGGATTGAAGATTTTATGATTGGTGTTACAGGAGAAGAAGGCAGATGGTTATTTCCTGTTGTTGCAACTGTTTTTCTTTATATTCTTACCTGCAATTTAATTGGGCTTATACCTGGTTTTTTTCCTCCTACTGCTAATTTAAATACAACCTTGTCTTGTGCGCTGGTTGTGTTTACGTGTACTCATTTAATAGGAGTAAAATATCATGGTGCCAAGTATGTTAAGCATTTTATGGGGCCTGTCTGGTGGATGAGTCCTTTGATTTTTGTTATTGAGGTAATAGGTCATTTTGCAAGAATTCTTTCTCTCTCTTTTCGTCTTTTTGGTAATATGATGGGACATGAGATTGTTCTTGCTATACTTTTTACTTTAGCAGGTGCTTTTTTTGCTCCTTTACCAATTATGGCACTTGGTATATTTGTGGCATTTGTTCAGGCGTTTGTTTTTTTTCTGCTTTCTATTATTTATTTTTCAGGTGCTATGGAACACGCTCATTGATACAGTTTATTCATAAATTTTATATAAAAGAAGCCGAATATTAATTGATTTATTATTTAAGGAGGTAGTTTTTATGGAAGCTCAGGCATTAGAATTTTTTATTGCGTGTGTTACAGTAGCAGGTTTTGGAATTGCAATAGCAGCATCTGCTTGTGGAATCGCTCAGGGACTTGGTTTAAAAGCAGCAGTTGAAGGCATTGCAAGAAATCCTGAATCATCAGGTAAAGTTACTGTAACTATGCTTATTGGTCTTGCTATGATTGAATCTTTAGCAATTTATGCTCTTGTTATATCACTTATCATAATTTATGCTACACCATGGGCAGATACTATTCAAGGTCTTCTTGGTCACTAATAGTTTGTACATGATGTTTTATGTAGTATAAAAGTTTTTAAAAAACAGGGTTGCTTTTATTATTAAAAAGTACCCTGTTTTTTTTGTTCCTGCCCTAAGATTTATTTGTTTCCATGACCAATTAATCCTTATGCCAATTTTTAAAATCAGATAATTATGTGACAATCTATAGTTAAATGTCAGCAATTCCCGAAGTAGCACAACAGCATAAAATAGAAGAAGAGAGTGTACATAATATTGCGTTTTAAAATATTTGGTTCACAAATGGTAATGGTTGGTCATTAAATCAGGCAGTATTTATTGTAAATATTGAATATTTAAGATGTAACCCTTATGTTATTTTTTTTAGATACCAACGTCTTTGTTTATTCCTTTGACCCAAATTTTCCCCAGTATTGAATTCTACTCTCAAGCATTGCAAATGAAAGAACGATGGCAATATTCCCAACTAATCTACCTGCTTCAGATTGTGTGATATTACAATATAAAAAGGCTGTTACGGAATAGAGATTTTAAAATTCCTTGTACAATATAGCTTTTATCACAACAATATATTGTGTGATAAAAATATTTTATTTAGTTCTGTAACAGCCTGTTGTCCCCAATTCTCATTGTTAGTCGTGCTTAATTATTTGACCTTTAAGAGTTGCCATAAAAAAATTAGAATACACCACTAATTGACCGGATAAGACCTGCAGCTAAGGCAGGTTGAGCCTTAGAAAACTTG
>DAOWNP010000287.1 GCA_030642545.1 Desulfobacteraceae bacterium
ATCCATATCAATATTTCCTTATTATATTATACTACCAAATCTTCATACCAAGACAAAAGTATCATTAATGAATAAAAGATCAAACACAGAAGAGTTGCATAAAAATATTAGACAAACTTCACACGGTTTACACTACAATAGTCAAGGCAGTCTACACATAGTCAAGGTAGTCTACTTTTACTGCATATTGTAGTGTAAAACAGTTCTACATCTTAACTATTACCTGTAAAACAGAAAGTTTTAAAAATTATTATGCAACAACCTGTAAATTTACGGTAGTTAAAGATGTCTCAAAAACAAATCTAAGCTGTAGCCAAATCTTCAATCCCTGCTGATTTACCCCATGGAGCATCTCCTGCAACTACCTGACCACTTACCTCGCCCTTTAATTCATCAACTGCAAGCCATACCTGGCACTGTGGGCATTGACGCATAGACATTGAAGCATCAATTCTTGCATTATATAAATATCTAAAACTACTTACTTCTCCTTCATAACCGCATTCAGTACACTTCATAATTTTCTCCTTTGATCCTGTACATTATTATAGATAGATGTTATTAAAAATTCCAATAATAAACAAAGCCTTTATATTATTAATTTTTATCTATTTATTAACACTTATCACCTTAATCAAACAACGTTGCTATAAAAAACAAGTGTTTACCACAACAAATAAAAAAAAAGTACTTCATGACATTTCAATTTATAACTTATAAAAATTATTTTTTCTGAAATGAATCACAAGCATCAGCATCACTTTGAACCGGTTTTGCTTTATAATAAGCCTGTCTTGGATCTACTACTCTTTGTACACAATCACCTTTTGCTGGTTCTTCTTCAATTGGGAAAAAGCTTTTGCAATCTTGACAATTTGGCATTGTTCTCTCCTTTAGTTGTTTTGGTTAATCAATTTAATTATTAAAATTAAACATCTTAATAATTTCCACATAATTAATTCACTGTCTTATCAGTCATCTATACTATAACAGAATTCTTCCAAGACACCTTATAAAATTAATTATCTAAAAACCTGTATATCAAAAATTATTATTTCACAATTTCTGTATTACTTTAAAACATGTGCAAAATTAATACCAATCTAAAATTATAATTAAGCACCCGGTTTTAAAAACAAAACACAATAAAAATTTTTAACATCTGTGTTATCTTAACTCAATTAATAGTCACATTAACACATATTGATATAATTTACATTAGTATTACGCATTAAATAAAAGGTCAATAAAATAGAAAATAAATTTATTTTCAACCAGTTTATTCCTCAAACCCTGATCCTCCAACAGTAGTCTCAAAACCTTTTCCTCTGTAAATTTCAGCTGGTATTTCAAGAAATGAAGGATCAAGTGATTCTAAATGTGCAAGCGGCCATTTTATGCCAAGCCACTTGTATTTATCCTGACACCAGTTATGAAAAGGAAGAAGATCTATTCTTGTAATTTTACCTGATAAACCATTTAAAAAATCAGCAGCTCTTTCATGATAATCAATCGAATCATTAAACTCAGGAATAACAGGAACTCTTATCCAGATATCTTTGTTTAAAACTGTCAATTTATCAAGATTTTCCTTAATAAGCTTATTACTCGCACCTGTCATCTCTATGTGCTTATCGTTATCAATATGTTTTAAATCAAAAAGAATTATATCTGCATAACCCACTAACTTTTCCAAAATCTCCCATTTTGCAAATCCATTAGTATCAAGACAAACATGAAGTCCCTTTTTCTTTGCACTCTTTAATATCTCTTCTGAAAATTCAGCATGTGCTGTAGGTTCACCACCACTTAAAGTAAGCCCTCCTCCTGAATTACTATAAAACATACTATCTTTTAAAACTTCTTTTATTATCTCTTCAACAGACATCTCGCTGCCGGTAATCTCTAATGCTCCATATTTACAAGCATCCACACATTTTAAACACCTGTCACATCTATCCCTGATAATTTTATGATAAGATGAATTCTCCAATTGCGATTCTTCTGGAGGAATAGGTGGATTAATAGCATCAACAGGACAAACTTCAAGACATGCTCCACACTGCACACAAAGTCTGTTTTTCCAATATATTTCAGGATAAGCTGCAATAGTTTCAGGATTATGGCACCATTTACACGCTAAAGGACACCCTTTTAAAAAAACATTTGTTCTAAATCCAGGACCATCATTAACAGCATACCGTTGAATATCTGTAACCAATACTTTTTGCATACCAACCCCCCCCTAACACACAATTAACAAACTATTAAGACAACTACCCACATCAACACTTATAATTCACAAAACTTAAGATTCCATATCCTAAACCTTATATCAATAAAGTTATAAAGATTTTAATATCTCGTCAATATTTTTTAAGGACTCCATATTTAAAATATTATCTGCAAGAATCCGGGTTTTTTCCTTGCCAATAACAGGTTCTGCAAGATCAAAATATTTTGCTTTTACTCTCACTTTTTTATCTTCCAAAGAAGGAATCTCTGCCAGAATATCAGAAGCTCCTTCAAACATCCTGCCATCAACAGTTTCAAGTTCAAGGTTTGTTTCCAGTCCAATTTTGTCTGCTCCCTGAAAAACTGTTATTTTTGCCATAAGTTCTCTTACAGCAGGATCATTAACCTTTTCGTCAGTAAAAGCCTGATTACCTGTAATTCCCCTTATCAATGCATTTGCAACACAATAAACTATACTGAATTTCCCCTCAAGTCCTGATTTTGGTTCTGTTTTTCCGGCAGCACCAAGAGATAGTTCAGAGGAATAAACTTTAATTGATTTAATATCATTCAAATCAATACTGTTTTTCTTTACAATGGTTAATGCTGCTTCAAGCGGAGAATGAGTAGCATGACATGATGCATGGTATTTTTGAGAAAGATGAATAATATCCCATCCCAGTCCAAGCATACCAATCACATCTTCATTAATCTTACCCTGTAACACATCAAGGAATCCCTGAGGCCCCTCTATAATGTCCTCTGCACTTGTAAAACCATCTTTTGATAGAAGAGCAGCCATAAGTCCGGATTGAGAAGCTATCCCTGCATGAAAAGGCTTACACATTGAACCAAATACTCTTTTTAAACCAGAGGCTTGCGTTCCTCCAATACCAAGTGCAAACACTGTCTGTTTAACATCAAGACCCAAAAGTTTAGCACATGCTGCAGCTGATGCTATATGTCCTAATGTTGATGTTGCATGCCAGCCAGCCATATAATGTTCCAAGCCTGCACATGCTCCAACCGCACACCCTGCCTGCAATCCGATAATATAAGATGACAAAAAATCTTTCCCGCTCATACCTTCATATTCACCCAAAGCCAATAATGCCGGAAAAAGTGTAACAGACGGATGTCCTAAAAAAGATGCAAGAGTATCATCATAATCTAAAGCATGAGACATTGCACCATTAATAAGACTTGCATGACTCATACTTTTTTTTACATTATATCCAATAATAGTTGCCTGTGGATTTCCACCCATAATATCTGAATA
>DAOWNP010000280.1 GCA_030642545.1 Desulfobacteraceae bacterium
CAATCTGGTTGGTAAAATACCATCCAAATTCCATAATTGCGAAAAGAATCAGCAAAAGTAAAGGAAGACACAGTGCAAATTCCACTGCCGCCACTCCCTTTTTATTAAAAAATACTGATACCTTCATTTTAAATTTTCCCCAGTAATAATCAAAAATCAAAAATCAAAAAATCAAAACTGTAACATAAAATATAAATCAAAAAACCTGTGGCCATGGGAATTGAATAAGGAAAATTTTCGGAGTTTTCAGAAAGAGCTACTCTTTTTTTGGTTAAGGCAAAAAAGAGCATGTCATTTAAAACATTTATCAGGTTCAGTCTGCGTTTTTTTAAAAAAACCAAACCCAGTGCAATAAAAGATCCTGTAACCGACCCAAATAAAAAAATATTCAAAATAACCGCACAACCAAGCCATGCTCCTAAAGCTGCAAGCAGTTTAACGTCTCCGCCCCCCATTCCTCCGAGGATAAAAGGTATTATGAGCAGACAGCCTCCTGTAAGCATCCCTTTTGCTGAAAAAAAAAACCCTCCTGCCATCCCAAAATCAACATATTAAAAATAATACCGCAAAAAATTGCAGGGATAGTAAGGGTATTAGGGATAATTCTGTCCCTTAGATCTGTGTATAATACTAATACAAATAACAGACCGCAGACTAATAATTGAAAATTGATTTTATCCACCCTCCATTATACAATTAATAAACTTAATTATTAATCCCCTGATATATTGTCAGTCGCTTCCCCAAGTTTATCGGAAATGGCAGTAAAAAGTTCTTTTAATTTATCACTAAAAAGGCTAAATACCACAACAAGTGCAGCAGCCATCATCCCGGCTATAAGCCCATATTCGATAGCTGTAACTCCTGATTCGTCATCCCATAATTCTTTAATGATCCTGTTCATTTTATCTCCCTTAAAATATCAGTTTGCATTTTGAACCTTTAAAAACAAAAAAAGATCAGGTGGTGTCAAAACCAAACTGATCTTATTATTTTAATCTATAATCAACCTCGAACCTCGCGAAGAATTTATTAAGGGTTTTCTGACTTCCGGTACAAATTTACCGGTTACAGTAGCGAGTCTGTGCAGGACTTTCACCTGCTTCCCCCATTTGTTATCTTTTTTATATATTATATTTTTTAAAAAAGCTTGGACTTTATTGCTAAAATAAAAATTTTGCTTCAGCTTAACCCTGCTTTGATAAATATCAGTTAAGAATAACGATATAAATAAGGGGGATTTTAGAAAGGAGTGATTTTAGAAAAAATATCGTAAAATTAAATAATTAATACATAAGGAGAACAGACATGAAAAAATCAGGAATAATATTTATTGCAGCAGTCTTTATGATGGTTATAAGTTCTTTATCTGCATTTGCAGGAGATGGTAAAATATATCCTGGCAGTATGGGATTTCGTTATGCCGGAACTGCTGTACCTGCATTAAATGTCAGTGCAATAGGCAATCCATCGTCAACCACATGGTTATATTTAGATTTGCCGGTTATACATGATTGTGGCAGGATAAAAAGTGGATGGGTTAAAGCCATTGATATGAGCTATACTCAAAACATAAGTGCTTGATTATGCAGCGTTTATAGAAGCGGTAGCAGGTTTGCTGGATGGTTTTCTCCAACAAAATATACATCAGGCACCAGTACATCAGCTCAAACATTAACTTTTGGCGGGTTAGGCTCATACCGTACAGCTCACTACTATTACAGTTGTAGAATACCACCAAGATATAACGGCCATACTTCATATATTATTTCATATTATGTTAAGGAAAACAGTTAAAGTTTAAATAGCTATCTAACCTGCTATCTATCAGTAAATTTTGGAAAACAAGGAGATTATAATGAAAATATATAAAAAAAAATTTATCTCAGGAATCACTATTATTCTTCTTATTGCAGCTATTTTTGGAACTGTTTTCTATGTAAAAGATAAAAATAGAGATTTTTTAACAAAAACAGATTTAAAAAACTCATCAAATTCAAATAATAAATTAACAGACGAGATCAGCATACTTAAAAAAGAGCTTGAAAATTTAAAAACCTGTGAAAAAGACAGTGAAAAAAAATCATGTGAGGTTAACAAAAAACTTGCATCTTTAAATAAGCGGCTGACACTGCTTTCAATACAGCAAATGTTATCAGGAAATAAAGAATACATTACTAATGACAACAATGATGCATCAAAAAAAACAGACGATTCTGTAATTGGAAATGAAAATACAAATGAAACTGAAAAAATAGAAGCCCAAATTAAGATGCAAGTAGATTATATGGAATCTGCCATGGAGTCTCAGGAAAGTGACCCTGAATGGTCAAACAAAGCTTACGAACAGATTAATACTGCTTATAAAAACAGCAATATGAAAGAGTTTGATCTTGTTAATTCAGAGTGTAAAACCACCTTATGCAAAATGGAATTTTTATTAAACAATGGAGTTCTTGCTGAAGAAGGATTTAGCAAATTAACACAAAATGTACCATGGGATGGTCAGGGATTTGTAACTATTGAAGATGGTAATGAAGGAGAAGCTTCATGTATTGTAGTTTACCTTGCAAAAGAGGGACATTCACTGGAAACACTTCAGATAACAAACGACCTGTAGGGGTCAAAAGTCTGTTCGTCTTCTCCACGTCGCTCAAACAGTTACATACGAGCTATGCGTCTGTTTGAGCACCTTGTGTATGAAAAAAATCCTACTCTGGTTTCGTAAGTTATTTTGTTCCCATTCGTAAAGCAGAAAACAAGATGGTGCAAAACACCAGATGTAAAAACGGGAATAATATATGTTTCGTGCTGTTAGGAAAGCAGACGAAATAACTTCCACAAAAAGGCACATAGATTAAGGTTATATTTGTTCGACAACCGGCTATTTTAATATTTTGTGATTTTAGACCGGGTAAAGAACCTGAATCTATGATATATAATTGGAAAAGTTATTTTTTCCATGTTCCTAAGTGTCAAGAACAGACTTGACCCCATACCCGTCTAGTCTATGATTTTCTCCTGAATCCAATTAGTGTTAGTATTCCTGAACCAAGCAGCCATATAGCACCAGGGATTGGTGCTATAGCAGTAACACTAACTCCCCATTCGCTGAAATTACTTCCATCAAAGTGCAGGATAGCTTCATCTGTGAGCAGGTTGTACTTTACCACATCTCCACCATTAAAGGTAAGTCCACCTAAAGTTGCCGGAAAAACAGTGGAAAGAAGAATCTCGTTGTCAGACAGACACTGCACTGCATTTAGATTCGTAAAAGATGGGTTTAAAAACAGATTCTGGTCAAATAACAAAGTAGCCGTATCCGTAGCCGGATCGTACTTTATTAGGTCTCCATTTTTAAAGGAAAGTCCACCCAGGGTTGCCGGGAACATAGTGGAAAGAACGACCTCTCCAGTATCTGGCAGGTACCATACAGCATCTATGTTTGCACGCTTTGGTTTTGAAAACAGCTGACGGCTTAAAAAAATTTCAGCACTTGTAACAGTGTTGGTAGCATAATCATATGCTACTTCTACGAGATCACCACCTTTGAAAGTAACTCCGCCAAGCCTTGCCTTGTTTGAGGTAGAAATAAGGAGATGTGCATCTCCGTTAGCATCATACCCCAGATTATCAGCATAGGCATCAATATTTTCTCC
>DAOWNP010000201.1 GCA_030642545.1 Desulfobacteraceae bacterium
GTATCTTCTTCTACCTCTGCAACATCTGCTGTATCTTCCTCTATATCTGCAACATCTGCTGTATCTTCCTCTATCTCTGCAACATCTGCTGTATCTTCCTCTATATCTGCAACATCTGCTGTATCTTCCTCTATCTCTGCAACATCTGCTGTATCTTCCTCTATCTCTGCAACATCTGCTGTATCTTCCTCTATCTCTGCAACATCTGCTATATCTTCTTCTATCTCTGCAGCATCTGCTGTATCTTCTTCTATCTCTGCAGCATCTGCTGTATCTTCTTCTATCTCTTCAGCATCTGGCTGGGCACTTGTATTAGATGTAGAAATATCCAAATAATCACCCTGCCGGTCAAAAAGTACTGTAAGAGAGATTCTTACATCAAAATTTAGTTTATATGCAATTGTATTATTATGTATTACGAGATCACCATCTTTATATTCCACATCATCTTCTAAAGAAAGGTTATGTTTTTTTTTAAAAATCTGTTCGATAGCTTCCCAATCAAGATCTCCTGTTATAGCATCAATCAACTCTTTTTCGGAATTTTTAATTACCTCAGAATCTGTAATTTTCACTTGTCCCTCCAAATTTTTAAGAATTTTAAGATTTTTTATAAATAGTGGATTAAGGAACAAAAACTTTATAATTCCCAGCTTTGACTATCTTTTTTGTCCTTCTAAAACCAACGATTTCACAAGTTATTTTGTTCACATTCCCAATTAAAATTATTGCTTTTTGTAAAAATTGAAAAAAATGGACATAGTTTTAA
The DNA here is from genome assembly GCA_030642545.1 of Desulfobacteraceae bacterium. Taxonomy (GTDB): domain Bacteria; phylum Desulfobacterota; class Desulfobacteria; order Desulfobacterales; family DAOWNP01; genus DAOWNP01. The sequence continues at coordinate 770 of DAOWNP010000201.1, forward strand.
TTTCTACAGGCGCATGCAGAATGAAAATTTCTTCTGTGTTCAAGGCAGAAAATTGGATAAATTAGTGTTTTGTAACAACCAGTCGACCATACTTTTAAAAGCTATAATAAAATTTTGACAACAGGAATGGATATAATATTTTAAATATATATTTATAGAAAAAAATATTCTTTACTTAGAAAGTAATAATATTAATTCTGACGCTAATTTTAAATAAGCAATTGATTCTTTTGATTTTAAATCATTTAAAGCTGCCGGTCTGTTTAAAAAATCATCATCAGATTCTGGTATTGTGATTGAAAAAAGATTAAATAGCATAGCATTTAACTCATTTCTGTCTGAAAAAGTTTTAACCTGATTATTATTATCACATCTTGTAAAAAAAACACCACCAATTTTTAAATACAGATTAAATTTTTTTTTTATGTCACTGATAAGTTTTACCTGATTAAATAAAATTTCATCAGGATACTGAGATTTTAAATCTACAGGAAGAAAAAGCCAGTCTGATGCAACATATGCACTATCAACAATAAATCCAAATGAAGGTGGAATATCTAATATTATATAATCATAATCCTTTTTAAAATCAATAATAGCTGCTCTTAACATTCTTTCTTTAAAAGGCTTGAAAGAGAGTTGCTTTTTTATTGTTAAGAGATTAAAATCTGATGCAATAAAATCAAGCTTATCAAATTTTGTCTTTATATTACAATTTTCGCTATAATCTTTTTTTATAATTAAGTCAAAAAGAGTTAATTGTTTTTCTATATCAACTCTTAACAACCGGCCTGCATCTCCAGCAGGATCACAATCAATAAGAAGTGTTTTTTTTTCTAAAAGAGCAAGAGACACAGCTATATTTACAGATAAAATAGTTTTCCCAGTACCACCTTTATAATTCACCATTGATAATATTTGCGACATACGAAAATAATAACACAAAAAAAGATAGTATGTAAAGTTTTTATATTAAATAAGTAATTGGGAAGGACTTCATGCGTTAGTGGAAAACATATCAAGGTTTCCACAAATTCATATTCACCGCTATATTTTAAATCAGTAGTCTTTATAGCTTCTTTGATCGCCTTGTCCCAGTCCCAATGAACAGTGTAACCACGGAAGAGTTGAGCAGACAGGAGAAACTTATTATGTTTGTCACTAATCTGTTTTCCGCCTTGAACACAGAAGAAATTTTCATTCTGCAGGCAACCTGCCGAGTACTGATTTTTTTGTTATGTGTTTTCACTTCAAAATTTTTCGTAGAATTTTTATTTTATTTCTATAGGGAGCATAAGTCAGTGGGATATCAACCCAAGTAGCTGTTTTAAGAACACCTTTTTTGTGTGAGAAGCACTCAAAACCATGAAATCCATGATAAGCACCGATACCGCTTTCACCAACACCTCCAAAAGGAAGGTAAGGATTGGCAACATGAAAAACGCAGTTATTAATACAGGCGTTTCCAGACTGAATGGTATTGATAATTTCTTGTTGAATCGTTGTGCTTTCACTAAACAAATAACAAGCAAGTGGATGCTGCGGTAGTTGATCAACAACATCATAGATTTCACTTAGTGATTTATATTCCAATACAGGCAACACGGGCCCAAATATTTCCTCTGACATGATTTTGTCTGTTATTTCCACGTCACGCATCACAGTCGGAGCAATAAAACGAGATTTAACATCGCTTTGTCCACCAACAACCACTTTTTGGGGGTCAATTAAGCCACAAATCCGATGAAAATGGTTGTCTGCAACGATGCGTGCAAAATCCAGGCTACTACTGGCATCTTCACCATAGGCGCTAATGATACGCTCTTTAAGCTTGTTCAAAAACACTTCTTTAATGGAGTTATGCACTAACACATAATCAGGCGCAATACAGGTTTGACCTGCATTGAGAAATTTACCCCTGACAATACGCTTGACAGCAATATCCAGTTTGGCATCTTCATGAACAATGCAGGGACTTTTCCCGCCTAATTCTAACGTGACTGGTGTTAAGTTTTTAGCCGCAGCAGTCATTACAATAGAACCCACTCGGGGACTACCGGTAAAAAAAATATGGTCAAACTTTTGTTGAAGCAGTATCGTTGTTTCTCTAACTTCACCTTTTATATAGGCAATATATTCTGGAGGAAAAGTTTCATTGATTATTTGGCGGATAATATCACTACAAGCTGGAGTGAGTTCGGAAGTTTTAATTACAGCTGTATTGCCAGCTGCAATAGCAGCGATTAACGGTGAAAAAGCCAGCATGACTGGATAGTTATAAGGTGCAATGATTAGGTTAACACCCAATGGAGAATAATAAATACGACTAGAACCCGGTTGAGTCAGAAGTGATGTCAACGTCCACTTAGATTTCATCCATCGCTTTAATTTGCTGATAGACTCCGAAATATCAAGAAAAGTAAAACCCGTTTCCGATAGATATGCTTCAAACTCAGGTTTACCCAAATCCTCTTTTAAGGCTTCATGTAAAGCGGTTTCGTATTTGAGCAGCACGGCTTTAAGTTTCTTCAGGTTTTTAATACGGCTCTGATAGCTTTTTGTAGCACCTGTTTTAAAAAAGTCACGTTGCCCGGCAACAATCTTAATAATTTCTTTTTCCGTTGTTACTGTATTTTCATTTTGTCTGTCAGTGGTCATAATTTCCAAACCTTTAGTAAGAATATAATTTTATTAGTAGTATTATTTTACTTATAAGTATTTTATCTTATTACTTATCTTAATGTTCTTCTGCTTTACTGACATGCAAGGAAAACGCCCACCCTGTGAAATAACAGAAGGTTTTTCGCATCACCACACCCAAAGCCAATGAGGACATGGTAAATACGACTTTTTACGATATGCTACACAAAATACTACACAAATGGGAGTGGAAACGACTCGGATTTAGTTGTCAGCGTATATGCATTTTTTTCACTATTTTTTTTATTATCAGAATTAAGGATAAGAAATGTCTGTTTGTGGTACTCAAGAAACGCATAAGGTATAAAATAGATTTTCATATAAACTTTGCACTTTAATTAAAAACTCATAATAAAATTGTTAGATCTTTATAACTTATTGATCAGGAAACCGTTTGGTATTTTTATATAACAAAAGTTTTCTTATAGTTACCATCATGTTTAAAGAAAAACATATCCAAACATTTTTTTGCTTTACAAGGCTTCCTTTATTTCTTATACCTCTGTAATCTTTTTAAAATAAGTTTATAAAATTCTAACCATTATCAGTTACAATATTTTTAGTATTATTCTAAACTAGTAAAGGCATCTTTTTTGTTCATATGAAAATCTATATGTCCTGTTGTGTTAATTAAAGAGTATATCTATTTTTTTATCATGTCAATGTACTTTATTTAAAATTCATGTTTTATTATTAATTAATTTTTGATAAAAAAAACAGAGATAAGAAAATGTAATGTAAATCAAGGGCTGAGCATAATATAGACCATCAAATATCAAAGCATAAGCTACGGATAATTTTGTAATCAACCCGTAAATTCATCATAAATTAAGAAAGGGAACAAAATAACTTACGAAACCAGAGCAGGATTTTTGTTAATCTTCCCAATGCATATAAACAGCTACATAACTTACTATACAGCTGTTTGAGCAACACAATGGACGACAAATTTAGTGCTGGGAGTTATAAAAGTTTCCTTTCCTTAAAAAAAAGGAGTAAGTATCTTGGTTATTGCCGGACTCACAGGAGGAATTGCCACAGGTAAAACTACAGTTTCTAATTTTTTCAATGAATTAGGTGCTTATATAATTGATGCGGATAAAATTGCCCATGATGTGGTAAAAAAAAACTGCCCTGCATGGGAAAATATTGTATCGTATTTTGGAAAAGGTATTCTTTTGGCAAATGGAGAAATAAACAGAGAAAATCTTGGGAAAATAATTTTTACTAATCCATCTGAAAAAAGTATTTTAAATAAAATAGTTCATCCATATGTTTTTGAAAAAATAGATGAAAATATAAAAAAAAATAAAAAAAAAAAACATAATAAAGTTGTTATTTTAAATATAACTTTATTAATTGAAACTAATATGCATAAAAATCTCGAATTTGTTATTGTTGTTTATGTTCCTTCAAATATTCAGTTAATTCGTCTTATGGCAAGAGATAAAACATCTGAAAAAGATTCTTTGGATAAAATCTCATCTCAAATCAGTATTGAAAAAAAAAAACAGCTTGCAAATATTATAATAGATAATAGTAAAACCCTTGATAAGACAAAAAAAAGAACAATTGAAGTTTACTCATCTTTTATAAA
>DAOWNP010000319.1 GCA_030642545.1 Desulfobacteraceae bacterium
TATAAGAATCTTCCACTTCCCTTAGGGAACTTACAACATCAGGCAGTCAAAGCTCTCTCCTTCTATAGCCCACTCTCTATAGTAATATAAAACCGTATCCATACCTTTTATATTACTTTTTTTTATGATCTGGCAGGTTCGTTTATGAACAATTGCCTCTTCCTTAAACCTCTCTTTTTCAGAAGCATCAAAACCTCTTAAAAACTTATTAAACCTGACAATATGAACCAATTCATGTATGCTCACATAAAGTAAAAATGAAAACAGATCCAGTTCTTTATACCTGCGCAATACAGCCAGTATTGAATGATCCTGCAAACAAATATTATAATAATATAAAAAAGACCTGATATTACTATTTAATATTTGTTTATGATATCTTATTATCTGCGCAAAAGGTCCGTATACTATCTCATGCTCTAATAAATCTTCAAGAGTTTTAACATCATATTTTAATTTTTTCCACTGATTTGCTGACATTTTGTAAAAATTGCAGACAAGCTCTTCTGCAATTGCAACTGATTCAGCTACCTCTTTAAGCTGATTTATATTAAATTTTTCTATAATATTCATTTGATTTCTTCAATATTTTTATTTTATATAAATAACTATGGACAAATAATAAAATAAAATGTTAAAGTTTAAAATTATCTAAATGAGACTGTAATTCAATTTAAGAAGAAATAAATAATTTAAAATTAATTTACTAAAAAAACACACAGGGGGTGAGACCTTGGGAAGCGTAGTAAAAAAAAGAAGAAAAAAAATGCGGAAACACAAACATAGAAAGTTATTGGCACGTACCCGTCACCAGAGAAGAAAAGGCAAATAATTAAGCCCTTTAATTCAGTACAAAGCAACACTATTTATTTCAAATAAATCAGAGTTGCTTTGTTTTTCCAAAATTCCTTATTCTAATTTATAATTTTTCATATATTTAAAAAATTCAGAATCAGTTGAAAACACAACAGATGTCCTTGCTCCTAATGAATTTTTATAAATTTCAAGTGTTTTAACAAAAGAGTAAAATTCAGGATCAATACTAAAAGCCTTTGCTAATATATCAGTAACTTCAGCATCTGCCTTTCCTTTTATAATCTGTGCTTTTTTATATGCTTCTGAAGTTATTCTTTTTAATTCACGTTCTTTTCCACCCAATATCTTTCTCGCCTCTCCTGCCCCCTCTGATCTGAATTTTTCAGCTATCTGCTGACGCTCAGCAATCATTCTTCCATATACCGACTTTCTAACTTCTTCTACATAATTAACCCTTTTAATTTTTACATCAAAAAGTTTAATACCAAACTCTACGAGCTTTGGCTGAGCTTGATTTAGAATCATTTTTGCAATTTTTTCTCTTCCTTTTTTGATTTTATAAACAGCCTTGTTGCTTTTAGCAGATTCTTCAGGAACATCAAAATGTTCATCTGCTCCAAATTCTTTATCAAAAAGGAGATTTCTATTACTTTTTCTTACTGCCTCAATAAGACTATATGAAGTTATAAAATTTCTCACAGCAGGATCTATTAAATCATCAAGCCTGCTTAAAGCTGTTTCCACATTTCTAACTGTCTGGAAAAATTTTATAGGATCTACTATCTGCCACTGTGCAAATGTATCTACCCATATATATGTTTTATCAAGTGTCGGTATTTGACCCGGATCACCATCCCAGGTTTGAATATTTTTTGGAAAATAGTTAGGTATATCAACAACAGGAAACTTAAAAAACAACCCTGGCTTCTTCACTGGCTCTCCAATTATCTTTCCAAATCTGGTCACAACAACCTGCTGCTCCTCTCCAACAACATAAACAGACATATATGACCCTATCGAAAGAACAACCAAAAGAACAACCAAAACAATAAAAATATTAATTATCTTCATTTATTTCACACCATTCATTTTTCCAAGATTAAGCAAAGGAAGTACATTTTTCTGATCTGAATCAATAATAAACTTTTTGTCAAATTTAGGCAAAACTTCATTTAAAGCTTCAAGATATAAACGCCTTCTTGTAACATCCTTTGCTTTATTATATTCTGTAAACAAAGATATAAATCTTGAAGAATCACCTTTTGCTCTGTTAACTTTTTCAAGAGCATACCCTTGAGCTGCTTTAACAGTTCTTTCAGCCTCACCTTTTGCAGCAGGAATAGCCTTATTATAATCCTCTTTTGCCTGATAAATCAACTTTTCTTTCTCCTGAACAGCTTGATTCACCTCATTAAAAGACGGCTGAACCGGCTCAGGAGGATTTGTTTTTTTCATCTCAATATTTACTATTTTTATACCTGCTTTAATATTATCAAGAGTCTCTTGCAGGTATATTTTAGATTCATCTGCAATTTCCTGTCTTTTACTTATAACCTCACTAATACTTCTATCTCCAACTACAAGCCTCATAGAAGCTTCTGACAAATCCCTTAACACCTTAAAAACATCATTTACTTTAAAGAGAAAATTATATGAGTCTTTTATTTTGTATTGAATTATCCATGGAACCAGAGCAACGTTTAAATCCCCAGTCAACATTAATGATTCATTAATGTTTTCGCTATCAGATGAATATCTTACATTTTTTGTTCTTACAGCACGAAATCCAAACTCCTCTTTATATATCCTCTTTACATTTACAGTTGTAACTTTCTCAATTCCATTGGGATATTTAATATGAAGCCCAGGCATAGTGGTATCAACATGCTTCCCAAAACGCTGGACAACTCCAACTTCACCTACTCCTACCGTATAAAACATACTCATTCCCAAATAAGCAGCCAGTAGTAACAAAACCACGATTACAGGTCCGCCTTTAAACTGTAAATTTTTAAATTTACTTATAATCTCTTCAATATTCGGAGGCTCGCCTGCAGGTCTTTTTTCATGCCTGCTGTTTTTTTTCTGCTGTTGTTGTAACTTATCCCAATCCCAAGTCATTATTTTTTCCTGTTAATAGTTAATTTTTCATAAAAGATTTTTAATTATCGGAGAAAACACATATGTTTTTGTGAAATTAATTATCTGACAATTTATAATATGCAAAATAAAATAGTATTAAACTAATATTTATGATAGTAATTTAATCAAGTCAAGCA
>DAOWNP010000164.1 GCA_030642545.1 Desulfobacteraceae bacterium
GATCTGTTTTTTTATAGCTGAAATACTTTTTTCAATCTCTTTTATTCTCTTTTTCATTTCAGGTAGCTTTTTTATTATATTTTGGGTTTTTAACCATAATCTGTGAGGCATTTCAGGAATACCTGAAACAATGACTCCTTTTTCTACAGATTGGGCAACACCTGTTTTAGGACCGATAATTGCATCATCTCCAATTGAAATATGGCCTGCTATACCAGTTTGTCCTGCTATTATAACCCTGTCTCCTATAGACGCACTTCCTGCAATTCCAACTTGAGCAACGAGAAGAGTATTTTTACCTACAGTAACATTGTGTGCTACATGCACAAGATTATCTGTTTTAACTCCGCTTTTTATTAATGTTTTGCCAAATGTAGCTCTGTCTATAGCATTTAATGCTCCTATTTCAACATCATCATCTATTTGAACAATACCTGTGTGAGGAATTTTATGATATACCTGCTGATCTTTTACAAAACCGAAGCCATCGCTTCCTATAACCGTACCTGCATGAATAGTTACTCGATTGCCTATAACTGTGTCTTTCATAACAGACACATTAGGAAATATTGTAACATCATCACCTATTGTTACATCATCTTCTATAACAGTATTAGGATGTATGACTACATTATCTCCCACTGTAATATTATTCATAATTACAGCACCCGGTGCTATTGAAACATTTTTACCATAGATAAAATTATTTCCTATATGTGAGCCTGAGGATATAGTGGATTCACTTTTATCTGCCGGATAAAACAGCTCAACTATACGGTAAAAAGCAAGTTTTGGATTTGATACCTTGATAAGATTTTTACTTTCACAAGAAAAATCAGATGGAACAACTATGGTTAAGGCACATGTTTCATCTATTTTTTTTAATAATTTAGGATCTGCTGCAAGGGTTATATGATCTTTTTCAGCACTTTTAAAGGGACCTGCGTCTTTTATTATTGTTTTTTCATTACCTGAAAAACTTCCATTAACAAATTCGGCAATTTCTTTTAGTGATTTTTCCATGATTTATTTTTTTTTAGTAGATTTTAAATTAACTTTTTTTATAATACTGTCTGTAATATCAATAGAAGCAGGATAATATAAAACTCCTGGTTTTTGTACTATCAGCAGATATCCGCCCTTTTCTCCTGTTGTTTTTACAATTGCTGCAATATCTTTTTGAAGTTTTTGCACTATACGATTCTGGAGCTTTTTAAACGCTGCAGCATATTTTTTTTGAAGCATTTTATAGTCATTTATTTTTATTCTGTACTCTCTTTCATTTTCCTCACGCATTGCTTTATCCATTACCATGGCTTCTCTTTCAAGCCTTTTTTTTAAATCTTCAATCTCTCTGCCTTTTGCTTTAAGATCTTCTTCCATTTTTTTACCAGCTTTACTTAATTCTACCTGAGCTGCTTTACCTACTTCTGATTTTTCAAAAAATTTTTGGAAATCAAAAACACCTATTTTTGCAACATCAGCACTATGTGCCAGATTTAGATTAATAAAAATAAATCCGAGAGCAATTAATAGTGTAATTAATAATGTTTTTTTCTGCATTTTCTCTCCTTATTTATAAATAGAATAGTTTTATATGAAAATTATGAAATATGAATGGTAAATTATGAATTAAGGAATTATACTAATTTATAAAATACCAGCAAATATTATTTCATTTTCATGTTTTGTTGTGCCTGTCAGGACATGGGCGTTATAAAAAAATATTATTTATCATGCTGCAAAACAAAATAGAGTTAGAAAGCCGCTCCCATACCAAATTCCCAGCGGCCGCTTGAGCTTTCACCCTTTTTTGGATCAAGTATTGTTCCATGTTCAATTCGGATCGGACCCATAGGTGAATACCATCTAAATCCAAATCCGGCACTTTCTCTTAAGTCACCTAATTGTATAGTATAACCTTCATTCCAAACATTTCCTGTATCATAAAATAAAACACCGACAAGTCCTGCGCTTTTGATTATTGGAATAAGAAATTCTATATTAAATTGTATAAATTTATTTCCACCAGATATATATCCATTTTCATCTACTGTATGTATTGCTCTCCATTCAAACCCTCTTAAAGAGTTAATTCCTCCAAGATAAAACCGTTCATAATCAGGCAGCTCACCTGTTGAATTGCCTTGAATATGGCCTGTCTCTACATGTAAAAACCCGACAGTACTCAAAAACAGAGGAATATACCAGCCTGAATCAAGAGTTGTTTTAGTAAATGCTATGTTGCCTCCTATAACCCCACCAGCATATTCAACAGATAGCAGGCTTTTTAATCCTTCTGTAGCATTAAAGGCTTTATCTCTGGAGTCATATATTATACTGGTTGTAATGCTGCTTGTTGAATTTTCACCTTCAAGATATTTTATACTTTCAGGTGCATAATTTTTATCAATATCATATACATCTCCAACTTCATAATAGTAAGATAAATATAATCTTGTATAATCAAAAACAGGATAACTTCCTCTTAATCTTCCACCTGATGTATCTTTATAGTAATAATCATAATCTCTCTGCATATGATAAACATCAAATCCTGCAGAAAGAGGTATGTCAAACAGCCAGGGTTCTGTAAAACTAAAGGAAAAAGTATCCGTTCTTCCTCCAAGTTCTGCTTTTGCCTGGAGAATCTGACCTTTTCCAAAGATATTCCTCTCAGTAATTGAAAACATAACAAAAATATCTTCAACACTACTGTAACCACCTCCAAAACTAAATGTACCAGTAGGTTTTTCAGTTACATTTATTTGAAGATTCATGGTATCATCTGTATCACCTTTTAATGTATCTACTTTAATATCTTCAAAAAAATCAAGTCTGTAAAGATTTCTTATACTTCTTTTTAATTTTTTTGAACTATAAAGCGCCTGCTCATATACATGTAACTCTCTTCGTATTACCTTTTCTCTTGTTTTTGTATTTCCATTTATAACTATTTCATCAAAAAAAACTTCGTTACCTTTATTTATTGTAAAATTAATATTAACAGTGCTATTTGTAATATCTTTGTCTATCTTAGGAATTATTTCAGCATAAAAATAACCTTTGTTGGAATATATATCTGTTAACATAAGAACATCATTTCTAATTATACTGCTGTTATAAAATTTTTCATTACGAATAAATATTTTGTTGAGCATCTCTTTCTTTGGAATAAGCATATCACCGGATACAGTTACTGTACCAATTTTAAATTTTGGACCTTCGCTTATTTTTATTTTTATCTCTATAAACTCTTTATGAAATTTTATATCAGGCTCACCAACTCTTGCCTGGGCATAACCACTATTATGATAGAAAGCAGTCAACCTGGATGTATCCTGATCTAAATCGGCTGTATTTAATTCACCTGAGGATGTAAGCCATGAAAAAAAACCTTTTTCCGATGTTTTTATTAAATCTTTTAATTCTTTATCTGAAAAATCTTTATTACCTTCAAAGATAATCTTTTTTATTTTAACTTTATTTCCTTCAGTTATGATAAATTCAAGTTCTACCTGGTTGTTTTCAAGCTTTTTTATTTTTTTTCCCACAGTTATATTATGATAATTTTTTTCTTTATAAAGATCTTTAATACGATTTTCATTCTTATTGAGCTGAAAAATATTAAGTATTGCTCCTGTTTTAATTGAAAGGTTTTCGAAGATTTTTTCATCTTTATAAACTGTATTACCTGAAATATTTATTTTTCTTATTGTGGGCTTTTCTACAATTTTTATTATTACTTCTTTACCTGCCGGATTTTTTTGAGATTCTATTTTTATATCGTCAAAATACCCCATATCGTAAATTGATTTAAGATCTTTATATAAAACCTGTTTTTGAAAAAGATTGCCTTGTTTGGTTTCCATGTTTTGCAAAATAGCATCTGTTTCAATTCTTTTATTTCCTATAATTTTTATATTGCTAACCGTTTCCTGTATAAAAACAGAAGCTGCAATTTTTTTTGATATTGTATTTACACTTGAAAAAAATGTCTCAAAACCTTCTCCTTTAATGGAAAAAGATTCAGGAAGATCTAATGATAATGTTTTGATGCTTTTTATATTTATAGTATATTGCTGTTTTTCAAAAAAAATACTTCCCCATAAAACAATATCAGCTCCTTTTTGGATACCAAAAGATTTTATTACTGAAAAGTTCGTTTCGTTTTTTAATATATCAAATGCAGGCATATTGTTCTCATCAGACAAAATAATATTTGCACCATATTTGCTGAGATAATCCTGTATGCTTTTTTGTGTTTTAGGATTAAGATATGAAAGATCTTTTTTTGAATCTATTTTAAAAGGCAGAATAAGGATATTTTGTTCTGTTTCTGCAATACATATTGCTGGAGTAAAACTTACAGATAGTATAAAAGATAGTATAAAGGATAGTGTGAAAAATATAATAATATATTCAAATGAACAGAATTTTTTCATTATCAATAAAACCTTAATTATAACTAATAAGTTTGCCGTCAGCTATAGTTACTATTCTTGACATGTAATTTGCAAGATCCATATTATGGGTTACAATAACCATTGCCATGCTAAACTCCTGATTTAACTCTTTTAAAAGGTCATGAACATGCTTGCTGTTTTCTTTATCAAGATTACCTGTTGGTTCATCTGCTAAAAGAAGCTTTGGTTTAAGAATCAATGCCCTTGCTATAGCCACTCTTTGTTGCTCTCCTCCTGAAAGCTGGTTTACTTTGTGATTTAATCTTTTACTTAAATCTACTCTTTTTAAAATTGTTTCTGCTTTCTTCTTTGCACTTTGTTTATCTAAACCAGATATTAGAGCTGGTATCATAACGTTTTCAATTGAACTGAATTCATTTAGAAGATGATGAAACTGAAAAACAAAACCAATAGATTTATTTCTGAATTTTGCAAGTTCTTTATCGCAAAAATTAAAAACTTCCATATTATTAAATAGAAAACTCCCTTTGTCAGGCTTGTCAAGTGTTCCGAGAATATGAAGAAGTGTTGATTTACCTATGCCTGATGAGCCAACTATAGCAAGGGTCTCACCCTGTTTGATATTTATTTCTGCATTGTCCAAAATATTTATTTTAATTTTATTGGTAAAATAGCTTTTACATAAATCTTTAAATGATATTAAAAATTTATGATTGTTTAAATCATGTTCTTTTTTTACAAATGTATTATTCATAACGAATAGCCTCTACAGGATCAATTTTTGTTGCCTGGTGAGCTGGATATAATGCTGCAAGAAAACATATCAGCATTGTAGAAGAAGCTATAATCAATACATCTGTATAATTAAGAGCAACAGGAATAGTTGAAAAAGGATATACGTTTTTTGGAAGTTCAATAAATTTGTAATGTTTGATTAAAAAACATAAAATAAAGCCTGATATCACTCCTATGGTTGTTCCTGCAAAGCCTATTGCCAAACCGTTAAAAATAAAGATTTTTTTTATACTTGTGTTTGTAGCACCCATTGCTTTTAAAATACCGATATCTCTCTTTTTTTTCATAACCATCATGATAAGTGAACTTGCAATATTAAATGCAGCAACAAGTACTATAAGCATTAATATGATAAACATGGCTGTTTTTTCAAGTTTAAGAGCTGAAAAAAGACCCTGGTGTGTATTTAGGAAATTTTGTACCCAATAGGGGTATTTTATTTCAAAGATTATTTTTTCTGATATTTTTTCAACACTGTATATATCGTCTGTCCAGACGGCAATTCCTGTGACAGTATCTCCCATGCGCATTATTTTTTGAGCATCTTTTAAAAGGATATATGAAAGAGATTCATCATA
>DAOWNP010000243.1 GCA_030642545.1 Desulfobacteraceae bacterium
AAGGCAAAGCCCCGTCATAGGCATCTTTACTAACTGTTATTAAAGTTTCATTTCCTTTACCTGTAAAATAAAGCCCTCCTCCCTTTTTGTCCCAGAAAATATCTATCATTGCTTTATTCAAGGCAATAGCCTTTTCAAGATAATAAACTTCAAAAGTAGCCTCATATAATTCGATAAGCCCCCAGACCAGGAATGCATAATCGTCGAGATATCCTGTATAGGCAACATCTCCATGGCGAAAACGACGAAATAAGCGGCCATCTGCTCCCTGCAGTTTTGTCAGGATAAAATCGGCCGCAGCTACAGCGGCATCAACATATTTCTTATCTCTCATGGCTTGGTAACCCATTGATAAAGCAGCAATCATGAGCCCATTCCAGGATGTCAGGATTTTATCATCTTTGAGAGGATGCACCCGGTTCTTGCGAACAGCAAAGAGCTGTTTTCTAGAATTAATTAGATGTTCCTCAAGCTTTTCGGGTTCCATGCCCTCTTGTTTGGCAAAGTTCTCAAGGGGAAAAGTGATATGCGGGATACTGAAACCATCTTCAAAGTTACCCTTATCGCTAATATCATAGAAACGGCAAAAAAGATCACCCTCTTTTTCTCCCAAATGATCTATAATATCTTTTCGTTTCCAAATATAAAACAGCCCCTCTTTTCCCTCGCTGTCAGCATCTTCTGCTGAATAAAATCCTCCATTGGGGTCTGTCATGTCACGCAGTACATAGGTGAAAATTTCTTGTGCTATTGAAGCAAATTTTTTTTCTTTTGTTGCCTGATATGCCTCAATACAAGCTATTGCCAATAATGCCTGATCGTAGAGCATCTTCTCAAAGTGAGGAACCAGCCACTTTTCATCAACCGAATAGCGATGAAAACCAAAACCTATCTGATCAAAGAGCCCGCCTCTTCTCATTGAAGTAAGGGTTTTCCTCACCATTTTTAGAGCAAAGGGATCAGCGCTTCGTTTGTGCCATCTTAAAAGAAAAGTGAGGTGATGGGGGGAGGGAAACTTAGGTGCGGCTCCGAAACCGCCCCATTTTGAATCAAAGCTTTTTTTAAACTGCCCGTAACCATTTTTTAGTGATTCTACATTTACTGTATTAACAGGAGTATCCAAACCCTGCTGTGGCTGAATAGCATTTGTGATTGTATTGCTGGTGTTCAATATATTTTGCCTGTCGTTCTTCCATATATCAGCAATTTGCTTCAAAATATCCATAAGACCCGGCATGCCCATACGACTGAACTTTGGGAAATAGGTACCGGCAAAAAAAGGCTTTCCCTCATGTGTCATAAGGACAGTCAATGGCCATCCGCCATGTCCTGTCATGGACTGGCAGACAGACATATATATTTTGTCAATATCGGGTCGCTCCTCGCGATCTACCTTGACAGCAACGAAATATTTATTCAAGAAGCTGGCAACCTCTTTGTCTTCAAAAGATTCATGTGCCATAACATGACACCAGTGACACGTTGCATAGCCAATTGAAAGAAAAACAGGCTTATCCTCTTTTTTTGCCTTTTGAAAGGCTGTCTCACCCCAGGGGTACCAATCCACCGGGTTATCGGCGTGTTGCAAAAGGTAAGGGCTTTTTTCATTAACTAAATGATTTGAAGCTTTTTTTGTTTTTTCTTCACTTGCGGACACATGACCTCCTAAATAAAATATCATAATAAAAACCGATAAACAAAATAAAATCTTATCAACAGGTTTTATAATTTCTAACATATCAACACCTTACAATTCAAATGAATGTCTGGGGATAGCTATTTTGCAGGTGGTGAACTGTTCGAATCATAAAGGCACTATAAACTCGAACACACCCTATAGACCATCATCTGTTCCTAAAACAGCATCTTTTTTAAACTTTAGCTTATCCCAAGAGCTACCATATTCCTTCCTGTATCAAGCTTATTCAGAATAATTTATCATCACATAACCTTATTGTTTGAATCTGCCGAAGGAGCTCTAAAACCTCTTGATTCTTAATTTACTGCAAAACATATGCCTTTTTATTTATCTGCAAATAAAGAACAGCAAGAAGTATTAAAATCAACATGTTAGACTTTATTACTTTTAAATTAAAATACTGTAGAGGAAAAAAGAAACAAGATATGATACAATTATGCTTCAAAAATCACAAAAATCATTATTATTTTATATAAAAATGATGAATTATGAATGGTAAATTATGAATTAAGAAATTCTACTAATTTATAATTTGGCCAGTAAGCGTTATTTCATTTTCATGCTTCATTGTGCCCGATAGGGCATGGGTGTTATATGAATTTTATAGTTTTATCTTTATTTCCGGAAATGATTAATGCTCTCTTTAATAATGGAATTGTAAAAAGAGCTGTTGGAAAAAAAATTATTTCAGCAGAAACCGTAAATATAAGGGATTTTGCTAAAGGAAGACATAAAAATACCGATGACCGGCCATATGGCGGTGGGTGTGGCATGGTAATGAAGCCTGAGCCAATATCAGATGCTATAGAGGCTTGTAAAAAAAAAATACCTGAATCAAAAGTTATTTTGATGACACCTCAGGGCAAACAATTTAATCATAATATGGCAAATTGCCTTGCTTCTTCATATAAAAGTTTGATTTTTGTTTGTGGGAGGTATGAAGGAATTGATGAGCGGGTGTGTGAAAGGTCTGTCGATTTTGAGATTTCCATTGGTGATTTTATTTTAACCGGTGGAGAACTTGCGGCCATGACAGTAATAGATGCTGTAGTCAGACTTATTCCAGGGGTATTAGGTGGCTCTGAGTCTGCATTAAAAGAATCGTTTTGTAATGGACTTTTGGAGCATTCTCAATATACAAGGCCCGCAAGTTATAAAGGTGATGATGTTCCTGATGTATTGTTATCAGGAAATCATAAGGAGATAGAAAAATGGAGATTTGAAAATTCATTAATCAGGAGTTTTTTTAAACGCCCTGACATTCTTGTTAAAAAAAAGCTGACAGATCAGGAAAGAGATATTTTAATGAAATGGTATCATGATATTGAAAAAACAGTTAAATAGTAATTTGTATCTGGCATTAATTCATTATCCTGTTGTAAATAAAAATGGTGAGAAGATTGTGTCTGCTGTTACAAATCTGGATTTACATGATATAGCAAGGGCAGCAAAAACATACGGGATAAAAAAATTTTATATTGTAACACCTTTAAAAGATCAAAAAGAGCTGGTTAACAAGATTCTTTTTCACTGGAAGAATGGTTATGGAGCAAAATATAATCCTAAAAGAAGTGAGGCATTAGAACTGATTGATGTTTGTGATACATTAGAGGATGTGTTATCTAAGATTAAAGAATTTTCGAAAGAATCTCCAAAAACTATTGTAACCAGTGCAAAAAAGGGGTTAAATAATCTTGATTGTAAACAGTTGAATAACAAAATTAAGTTGGGAATGTCATGCCTCTTGATTTTTGGAACAGCCTGGGGGCTTTCAAATAGTATAATAGAAAAAGCTGATTTTATATTGGAACCTATTTTAGGAAATACAGAATATAATCATCTTTCTGTAAGGTCAGCAGTAAGTATAATTTTAGATCGGCTTTTAGGCAGAAATAATATATAAAATTTGGGAATAAGATTTTAGAAAAGTATTATTGAATATGGTTTATGGAGGACTATTATGAATATTATTGAACAAATCGAAAAAAATCAGATGCGGCTTGATATACCTGATTTTGTTGCAGGAGATACTATTAAGGTAAATGTCAGGATAAAAGAAGGTGAAAAAGACAGAATTCAAACATTTAAGGGTGTTGTAATAAGTAAACGCAAAGGTGGTTTAAATGCATCTTTTACTGTAAGAAAAGTTTCGTATGGAATTGGAGTTGAACGTATTTTCTTACTTCATTCTCCTATAATAGACAGCATTGAAATTGTTACAAGAGGCAGGGTCAGAAGATCCAAAATTTATTATTTACGCAATCTCAAAGGTAAAGCTGCAAGAATAAAAGAGCGTAGAATAAATTAGTTTTTTGGAGTTTTAATGTGGTCTTTTGAAAAGCAGCTTAATATAAAAGGATATTTTTGTATTGCCGGAGTAGACGAAGCAGGAAGAGGTTCTCTTGCAGGCCCGGTTGTATCAGCTGCTGTTATTTTGCCCTCTTTGTTACCTGATGTTGGGATTTTTGATTCAAAAAAGCTCTCCCCCAAAAAAAGAGAATATTTATATGATAAAATATATGAATATTCTCTTGCAGTTGGGATTGGAATAGTTGATCCTGTTGAAATTGACAGAATAAATATTTTA
>DAOWNP010000058.1 GCA_030642545.1 Desulfobacteraceae bacterium
ACAGCAAGAAGAATATTAAATACAGGACCTGCTGCTACAATACAAAACCGTTTATACAAAGATTTGTGAGTAAAAGAGAAAGGAATATCAGATGGTTCAAGCTCTTCATCAGGTTCTTCTCCTACCATTTTTACATAACCACCCAATGGAATAGCTGACACCCTGTAATCCGTGAGCCCTATTGTTTTCCCAAAAATTTTCGGCCCAAATCCCAGTGAAAATTTTAAAACGCCAACTCCAAAAAAACGGGCAACTATAAAATGGCCTAATTCATGAACAAAAATCAAAACACCAAGAACAATAAT
This sequence comes from Desulfobacteraceae bacterium, assembly GCA_030642545.1. GTDB lineage: Bacteria > Desulfobacterota > Desulfobacteria > Desulfobacterales > DAOWNP01 > DAOWNP01. The sequence goes on from DAOWNP010000058.1 coordinate 306, forward strand.
AAATGCAAAAAAATTTGTTGTCATTTTTTCCCGATTTTTTTTTTTATGATATTAATAAATAAAGATACAAATAAAAATTTATTTTAATGAAAATATATAGATTATTTTTCTAATGATTCAATAATTTTCTCTGCCTGTTTCCTACCCTCAGAATCTGCTTCTATTATATCTTCCAAGCAGGGATTACTTATAATTTTATGTTTATTCATTGTTAATTCATTTACAACAGGAATATCTGTAAATGCCAGTTTATTATTTAAAAAAGCAGAAACAGATGCTTCATTTGCTGCATTTAAAACAGCCGGCATTGATCCACCTAAATCACATGCCTTATAAGCCAGAGCAAGGCATTTAAACTTATTATGATCAGGTTTTTTAAAATTTAAAGATCCCAGTTCAGCAAAATCAGGTACAGGCTGATTTAATGCCAGCCTGTCAGGATATGACATAGCATAGGCAATAGCTGTTTTCATATCAGGTATACCAAGCTGAGCTATAACAGCACCATCTTTATATGCAACCATAGAGTGAACAATGCTTTCAGGATGAACAACAACTTCTATAAAATCCTGATGTACATCAAAAAGATGTTTTGCCTCTATTACCTCAAGTCCCTTATTCATCATAGTTGCTGAATCTATACTTATTTTTTTACCCATTTCCCATGTTGGATGAGCTAATGCATCTTCAGGTTTTATATTTAAAAACTCATCAACAGGTAAATCAAAAAATGGTCCTCCTGATGCTGTAAGCAAAATCTTTGAAATTTCACTAAAATTATGACCTGATATACACTGAAAAATAGCACTATGTTCACTATCCACAGGGAAAATATCAACTCCGTTTTCTTTAACAAGATCCATTACTATAGATCCTGCCATGACCAAAGTTTCCTTGTTTGCAAGTGCAATATTTTTTTTTGCTTTAATTGCCTCTACAGTGGGAACAAGACCTGCGCTACCAACCATTGCAGAGACAACCATATCTGTTTTATCACATGTAGCAGCCTCAATATAACCGGATTGCCCCCACATAATTTTGGTTTTACTGTTCCTGCCAATAAGTTTTTTTAAAGCATCTGCATAATTTTCATTAAAAACAACAGCTATCTCAGGACAAAACTTCTTGATCTGCTCAGAAAAAAGATCAATATTTGATCTTGCTGTCATACAAACAACAGAAAACATCTCAGGAAACATCTCAACTATTTTTAATGTATTACTGCCAATAGACCCTGTTGCCCCAAGAATAGATAAATGTTTCATCTTAAAGTATATATTCCTTAAAAATATAAATAACCGGTACTGCAAAAATAAGAGCATCTATTCTATCTAATATACCGCCATGCCCCGGAAGAATTGTGCCTGAATCTTTAATGTTAGCAACTCTTTTCAATACGGACTCAAAAAGGTCTCCAGCTTGCCCTAAAGCTCCTGATAAAACTGACATAATAAGCAAATTTATTAAATTATAATCTGAGAAAAAAAACCGGTAAAAAACAAGTGTAATAATTATATTGGAAATAATTCCACCTGCAGCACCTGCAACCGTTTTTCCTGGACTTATCCATGGGCAAAGTTTTTTTTCTCCAAAAAATCTGCCTCCGTAAAAAGCCCCTGTATCTCCTGAGAAAATCAATGCCATAAGAAAACAGATCCATACAACTCCATCAGAACTATTTCTAATAAGAACAAAAAAACCAAAAAGCACAGGTATATAAAAAACACCCTGTATCTGTTTTAGCAAAAGATCAGACACTCTATGATTATGTTTGAACAAAAACAGAGAATAAATTCCTGCTGTTATAAAATTTGTATACAGGATTATTATAACTGCATCAAACTTTTTAAAATAAAATGCAAGTATAATCAAAAAACCTGTAATAAAACTCAAAAAAGGTATAAATCCAAAAACCTTAAAGTCTGTGTTTGATAAAACAATTTTATAATACTCTGATAATGATACCATGCAAATAAAGCAGATAAAAACTGCAAATAAAAAAGCCCCGCCTTTTAAAATAAGAAAAATAAGCAAAGGAAGGGCAACAAGACTTGTAATCCATCTTTTAAGATGCATATTAACTTTAAATACCTTACATAGGAACGTGGACAAAACAATTTCTGCAATTATACATAATAGATTCCAAGTCATCTTTGCCCGATCTAAAATCACAAAAACATCAAAAGAGCCAGCTATTCCATCTGTTTTTGAGTTTTTTGATCAAACAAATCTAACCCCAATCTATGTGCCTATTTGTAGAAGTTATTTCATCCACGTTCCATATTTATTTTAAAGAGCCAGAAAATGAAAAAAAATCAGATCCACTTTTTAATCTGTTACACGGCCATATCTACGTTCACGTTGTTGATAATTTTTTAATATATCAGCATACTCTTTCTCACCAAAATCAGGCCACAGTGTATCTGTGATAAAAAACTCGGAATATGCAATTTGCCATAAAAGGAAATTACTTATACGCATTTCCCCGCTGGTTCTTATCAATAGATCAGGATCAGGAATACCTTTTGTATACAAATGTTCAGCTATATAATCAGAGGATATGGCATCAGGATCAATTTCACCATTTTTAACTTTATTAGAAATAGTTTGAACCATAGTTGTAATCTCCTCCCGTGCACCATAGCTGAGAGCAAGATTAAGCTGCATCCCTGTATTATTTTTAGTAGCTTCCGCTGTTTTTTCTGCAATATTTGCTACATCGTCCGGCAGACGTTTAAGCTGTCCTATAATATAGAGTCTTATATTTTTTTCCTGCATTAAAGATAATTCAGATTTTAAAAATTTTTTTAAAATCAACATCAAAGCCTGAATCTCTTTTTTAGGTCGCTGCCAGTTTTCCGTAGAAAAAGCAAAAAGAGTTAAGTAAGAAATACCAAATTCCCTGCTGACTTTAACAATATCTCTTACAACCTGAGTTCCTTTTTCATGACCACGAACCCTGTTTAATATTCTTTTCTTCGCCCACCTTCCATTTCCATCCATGATAATTGCTACATGCACAGGAAGTTTATCTTTATCAAGACCAAATTTTTCCAGGTAGGATTTATTAAAATTCAAGAATCTCCTTCTCTTTTATTTTATATTGCTGTTCTATTTTCCCAATAAATTTATCTGTTATTTTCTGTACTTTATCTTGAGCCCCAAACATCTCATCTTCTGAAATATCACCATCTTTTTTCAAACTCTTTAAGTTATCAACAGAATCTCTTCTGATATTTCTTACAGCTACTTTATACTTCTCCATAAGTTTTTGTGCAATTTTAACAATCTCTTTTCTTCTCTCCTGAGTTAACGGAGGGACAGATATTCTGATAAGCTTGCCATCGTTTGAAGGAGTAAGACCAAGATTTGCTTTTAATATTGCTTTTTCAATCTCTTTAATCAGAGTTGCATCCCATGGCTGAACATTTATTAACCTGCTCTCAGGAATTGAGACTGACGACATCTGATTTAGAGGTGTAGGAGTACCATAATAATCAACTTTTACTCCATCTAATAAAGATAATGAAGCCCGCCCTGTTCTAACTCTTTTCAGTTCATTATCAAAAGAGGCTAACGATTTTTCCATCCTGCTTTCTGTTTCATCATATATGGCATTTATCATGAATATCTCCTGATTATCTTAAAATATTACAACATTTCTCTATTTATAAAAATAAAAAAAATGAATATATAAAAAAAAATATTCTTTTTACTTTATACCAAATATTCTGGTACCAATTCTTTCACCACAAATTACCTTTTTAATATTCCCAGAATCACTAATACTAAAAACATTAATTGGAAGGTTATTATCCATAGCAAGAGATATGGCTGTCATATCCATTATATGAAGCTGACGTTCAATTACCTGCTGATAAGCTATCTCTTCAATAAAGCATGCGTCTTTATTAATCTCAGGATCAGAATCATACACACCATTAACTTTGGTAGCTTTAAGTAATATATCAGCATGAATCTCCTGAGCTCTCAGAACTGCTGCTGTATCAGTGGTAAAATAAGGATTTCCAGAACCTGCTCCAAAAATAACAACCCTGCCCTTCTCAAGATGTCTTACAGCTCTCCTTAATATATAAGGTTCTGCAACTTCATGCATATTTATAGCTGTTTGAACTCTGGTATGAACACCTTTTTTCTCAAGTGCATCCTGGAGTGCCAGACTATTTATAACTGTAGCAAGCATTCCCATATGATCCGCTGAAACTCTGTCCATACCATAGGAACTTGCAGCAACTCCTCTAAAAATATTCCCGCCTCCAACAACAACAGCAAGCTCAATAGCTCCATCCTCAACAACTGACATTATTTCATCTGCTACATAGCCTATTACTTCAGGACTAATCCCAAAGCTCTGATTACCCATCAGAGCTTCACCACTTAATTTTAATAAAACCCTTTTATACTTATATAATTTCAAAGGCTTTTTATTCTCCTAATTGAAATCGTGCAAATTTACTAATCTTAATATTTTCTCCTATCTTTCCGATTGTATCTGACAAATAATCAGATATAGTGATAGAAGGATCTTTAACATAAGCCTGATTCAGAAGGCAATTCTCTTTAAAAAATTTTTTCAATTTACCTTCAGCAATTTTATCTAACATTTTTTCAGGTTTGCCTAATTCCTCTGCCTGCCCCCTGTAAATCTCTTTTTCCTTTTCAACAATTTCAGCAGGAACATCTTCAGGAACCAAAGCAACAGGATTTGCAGCTGCTATATGCATTGCAATGTCTTTAGCAAATTGTACAAAATCGTCATTTTTTGCAACAAAATCAGATTCACAACTAACTTTCACAAGAACACCTATTTTACCTCCCATGTGGATATAAGACTGTACAACGCCCTCACTGGTTTCCCTGCCTGCTCTTTTTTGGGCAGTAGCCATACCTTTTTTTCTCAAATACTCTACAGCCTTTGTAATATCACCATCACAATCAGCCAAAGCAGCCTTACAATCCATAATACCAACTCCGGTTTTTTCACGAAGCTGTTTTACCATCTGTGCACTAATTGCCGGCATCATTATTCTCCTGTACTTTATCGTTATTCTCCTGATTATCCATAGGCTTCTCGCTCTCCTCAACCGTTGGCGCTGCTGTTTTTCTGATTATTTCAACAACAGGACCATCTGAACCATCAGATATAATTTCACGTCCCTCAACGCTGACACTTTCGTCTGATTCTTTATTTTTTCCAGATGCTTCAAAAGTCTCTTCTTTATCTGTTTCAGCCTGCTGCTTTTCTTCTAATACTTCACGCCCCTTTATGCATGCTTCAGATATTTTAGCTGTAATCAGGCGAATAGAACGTATAGCGTCATCATTACCGGGAATAATATGATCCACTACTCCAGGATCACAATTGGTATCCACAATAGCAATTATCGGGATATTAAGCCTGCGTCCTTCTCTTATAGCAATAGCTTCATTCTTGGGATCAACGATAAACATAGCCCCGGGAAGACCATTCATGTTTTTTATTCCACCCAAAGTATTATCAAGTTTCACCCTTGCCTTACCCATTTTTAATCTCTCTTTTTTAGGAAAAAGATTAATTGTCCCGTCATTTTCTATTTTGTTTAAATAGTTTAATCGGTCAATACTTTTTTTTATGGTTTGAAAATTGGTGAGCATTCCTCCAAGCCATCTGTTATGGACATAAAACATTTCAGCCCGATTTGCCTCTTCATAAACTATCTCTCGTGCCTGTTTTTTTGTTCCGACAAATAAAACAGATTTACCACTTGCCACAGTATCCACAACAAAATCATAGATAGGTCTGAACATCTTTACAGTTTTTTGCAAATCAATAATATAAATACCATTTCTTGCTCCAAAAATATAAGGCTTCATTTTTGGATTCCACCGTTTTGTCTGATGCCCAAAATGAACTCCAGCCTCAAGAAGCTCCCTCATTGTTAAATAAACCATACTCTTTCTCCTTTAAATGTGGTTTTGCCTTCGCTTTTATCTCTTCCTGAAGCAGACTTTTTTTTATTTATTACAAATTAAAACAAACTCTTATATTTTTATTTTGTAAATTTTTTTTTTAAAAAAAAAAAGCACCACAGCTTCAGATCAAAAAGCGTGTGTAATAAAACTTAATTATTTATATTTTTACATTTTTGTACATTTTTGATTTTTGTACTACCAGTTTTTTAGATTAAATTCAAACTCTTTTATTAATATTTATTTTTTATCCACATATTACCGCCTGTACATCTGCACTACTCTGTAATTTCCACCATAATCTTTAAAAAAAGAGACATTTTTATAACAGCCTGCCTCATGAACAATCTGTGATACATGATCTTTTTGATCAAATCCGATTTCTATTGTCAGCATTCCGCAAGGTTTAAGAAATTTATATGCTCTTTTTATTATTTCCCTGATAAAATAAAGCCCGTCTTTTTTACCATCAAGTGCAATTGCCGGTTCATAATCTTTTATTTCCCGCTGAAGCTTTTCTATCTCTTCTGTAGGGATATATGGAGGATTCGACACAATTATATCAAAAGAATCCTGTTCTTTTAATCCTGAAAAAAGATCACTTGCAAAAAATTCTATACTTCCTGATACTCTGTTTTTTTTAGCATTAGAACAAGCAACCATCAAAGCATCTACAGAGCAATCTAAAGCAAAATACCTGTTTTTTTTGTTCTCTTTTGCAAGAGATACAATAATCGCCCCTGATCCTGTACCAATCTCAAGTACACGATTTACATTAGAAGAATCAACTTTTGATAAATGGCAAAGGATATTTTCCACGAGACATTCAGTATCAGGCCTTGGTATCAAAACAGCATTTGTTATATTAAACTCAATAGACCAAAATTCCTTTTCTCCTGTAATATATGATACCGGCTCATTTAAGACCCTGCGTTTGATAAGCTTTTTAAATTCTGCCAGCTCATTTTTAGATAAAGGAAGATCATGATTAATATAGAGTGCTATTCTCTCTTTTTTCAATATGTGAGCAAGAAGAATCTCAGCTGTTGTTCTTGGACTGTCTATCTCATATTTTTTAAAATAACCCTCTGTCCACTTAAGAACTTTTTTTATATCCCAGCACACATCACCCTGCATTTAAAACAGAGCCTTGATTTTCCAAAGCTTTTGACTGATAATAAGTAACGAGAGCATTAATTATTTCATCTATATCACCCTGCATAATACTCTCTAATTTATAAAGAGTAAGACCAATGCGATGATCAGTCATTCTTCCCTGAGGAAAATTATAAGTCCTGATCCGTCCGCTCCTGTCTCCTGTTCCCACCTGACTTCTACGCTCAGACGACCTTTCATCATTAATTTTTTGTATCATGCTGTCATATAAACGGGCACGCAAAACCTTCATGGCTTTTGCCCTGTTTTTATGCTGAGACTTCTCATCCTGACAAGTTACCACAAGACCTGTTGGAAGATGAGTTAAACGGACTGCAGAATCTGTTGTATTAACACTTTGTCCACCAGGACCTGTTGCCCTGTAAACATCAACCTTTACTTCTGATGGATCTATATGAAGTTCAACCTCTTCAGCCTCAGGTAAAACAGCCACTGTAACCGCAGAAGTATGCACTCTCCCCTGTGTTTCTGTTGCAGGAACACGCTGAACCCTGTGAGTACCACTTTCATATTTAAAACGGCTGTATGCCCCACGCCCGTTAACCATAGCAATGACTTCTTTTAAACCACCTGTCCCTGTTGTATGATAGGTTATTATCTCTATTTTCCAGTGTGAATTTTCAACATATCTGCTGTACATCCTGAAAAGGTCACTTGCAAAAAGCGCGGCCTCTTCACCACCTGTTCCGGCACGTATCTCAATAATAGTATTTTTATCATCATTAGGATCTTTTGGAAGCAATGCCTTTTGAAGCTCTTCACCTGTTTTTTCAAGCTTTTGCTCTAACTCTGAAATTTCTTCTTTTGCAAGAACTTTAATCTCAGGATCACTATCACCAAGCAAATCCATACTTTCTAAAAGTTCCTGATTTATCTCTTTGTACTTCCTGTAAAATGTAACAATTTTATTTAATTGAGCATGTTCTTTGCTGTATTTTTCATACTCACCTCTGTTCTTTACAATTTCAGGATCACTAAGCAGTTGTTCTACCTTATTAAACCGTTCTTCAACACCTTGTAATTTTTCAAACATACAAGTGTATATTTCCTGTTTTTAAAAAATAAAAAAATAAAAAAATCAAAATACTATTTTTACCAGATTAATTTTATTTTTGAAACTTAGCATATTTACGCTTAAAACGCTCAATACGACCTGCTGTATCAACAAGTTTTTGTTTTCCTGTAAAAAAAGGATGACACTTTGAACAAATCTCAACCTTAATATCTTTTTTTGTGGAACCAATTGTAACTTCACTTCCACAAGCACACTTTATAACTGTTTCACTATATTCTGGATGAATCCCTTTTTTCATTATTTTACTTCAAGCCTCCTGATTAAACTTTATGCATTCATTCCATTTAAAAATTCTAAATTATTTTCTGTACCGTCCATCTTATCAATCAAAAATTCCAAACTGTCAATAGGATTTAATGTAGAAAGTAATTTTCTTAATATCCAAACACGATTTAGGGTTTCCGGATCAAGCAGCAGATCCTCTTTTCTGGTACCTGATTTATTGATATCAATAGCAGGATAAATCCGCCTGTCTGCAATCCGCCTGTCTAATTGAAGCTCCATATTACCAGTACCTTTAAATTCCTCAAAAATAACTTCATCCATCCTGCTGCCTGTATCAACCAAAGCAGTAGCTATAATTGTCAAGCTGCCACCCTCTTCAATATTTCTTGCTGCTCCAAAAAACCTTTTGGGTCTGTGCAATGCATTTGAATCAACCCCACCTGAAAGAATCTTACCACTTGGGGGCATAACTGAATTATACGCTCTTGCAAGCCTTGTAATACTGTCTAATAAAATAATAACATCTTTTTTATGCTCAACCAGTCTTTTTGCTTTTTCAATCACCATTTCAGCTACCTGAACATGTCTTTCTGCAGGTTCATCAAATGTTGAGCTTATAACTTCTGCATTTACCGAGCGAGCCATATCTGTAACCTCTTCAGGTCTCTCATCTATAAGCAGAACAAAGGGAATAACATCCGGATGACTAATTATAATACTATTTGCTATAGCCTGTAAAAGCATTGTTTTACCAGATCTCGGAGGTGAAACAATAAGCCCCCTCTGACCAAAACCAACAGGGGTCATAAGATCCATAATTCTGGTTGAAAAATTTTTAGGATCTGTTTCAAGATTTGTTTTTCTATTCGGATACAAAGGAGTAAGATTATCAAAAAGAATTTTTTCACGAGCAACCTCAGGATCTTCATAATTAACAGCCTCAACTTTAAGAAGAGCAAAATACCTCTCTGTCTCTTTGGGCTGCCTGATTTGCCCTGAAATTGTATCACCTGTTCTTAAATTAAACCTTCTTATCTGGGACGGAGAAACATAGATATCATCAGGTCCGGGTAAATAATTATAATTAGGTGCTCTTAAAAATCCAAATCCATCAGGTAATATTTCTAAAGTACCTTCTCCATATATTAGTCCGTCTTTTTCAATCTGTGCCTGCAAAAGTGCAAAAATCAATTCCTGCTTCCTCATACCAGTTGCCCCTTCAATATTAAACTCTTTGGCCATTTTGGTAAGCTCTTTGATTTTTTTGTTTTTTAATTCAACAATATTCATCCTAAAATTTCCCATAATTTAAGTAACACCATAAAAACAACATTCAATAAAGATATAATTCATCCCTTTTATTTTCATCTTGCCTATCATAAGCGTTGCCATGCAAAGCACATTTTTTAAAAAAAACAAACAAGCTATACATAAAAATTCGGCATAAGGAACGTGGACAAAACAATTTCCGCAATTATACATCATAGATTCAGGTCATCTTTGCCCGATCTAAAATCACAAAAACATCAAAAGAGCCAGCTATTCC
>DAOWNP010000037.1 GCA_030642545.1 Desulfobacteraceae bacterium
TAACCACCCCCTCCCCGTTATCGCAATAGGGTCAATTCCCTATAATCCAAGGAAGTTGAACCCTTGACCAAATGTGGTTGTATGGGTCTTTTTAGGACTTAGTTCCAATCCTAAGTCTTCCTCAATACATGCCGTGACTGCTTGCAGTGCCTTTTCTGCCTGGTCTATGGCTGTATGACATCCACGTTTTTCTCTAAATCCATGCGAGTTATCATGAAACCCGGCATCTGACTGCCAGGATACCCAAAGGACGGAATTTTCCTTTGCTTTTGGGAACAATACACCCGTTTAAGCGGTATTGGTTTGTACCTGCCGGTTTTAAGCTCTCGCATCAATGCATTCAAGTTTTTATCCAAATTGGATTCAAACATCTTGTTGGACTTTTATTATTTTCAGTATCTTACTAAGAATTCCTTCATTTTGTTTGGGAGGGCCAAAGTGTTAGATTAAAATTGAATTTTTAATTTCTTTTTTGCCTTTTATGCATGAAATGATTTCAAGAGCAAGGACAGGCCAGGCATTTTGGTTGATCCCCTCATAATATAACCAATTGTGATTACATGAATCTGCCCAACCATCTGTAAAATTTCTTGATAGATCTGCTGCTTTATTTGGTTGAGAGTTGGTTTCTAATATTTCGGCTATTTGTTCCGATAGTTCACAAATTTTAGAACAAGATTCATAGTTTTTGATTTTATGCAATTCAATTGCAGTTTCTATCAATTCAATTACTTGCACATTTAGTGATTTCGGTGCGTTCATTTATAGCAGTATAACATTATAATTAGAGGCTAAAATTCCCCATAGTAAATATAAATAGATTGTTATTTTTAAAAAAAAACCAATAAAAATATAACATTAATAATAAAATTGATTTTTTTTATTAAGTGATTAAAGGCAATCTATTCAATACAATACAATATGATGTAATATTGCCTATTTTTATTACATTTATATGAAAAATGTAATAAAAGCAAATATTTTAATATAAAAAACTGCAATATATTAAACTGATAAAGAGGAATGCCTGCATGGACAATATTTTTTTATTTTTTTGCTGTTCAATGGAAGACCTTTGAGAACTTTAAAAAATTATTCAGGCTTTAGGGTGGATAAGACAACCTGGATCGGAACGGGTTTGTGAAAATATTTGACCATTATGGCAATATCCAGAGGAACGAATATCCTGTGTTGACTTTTAATTTTTTTAGATATAGTAACATACTATCGTTTATTTTATTCAAGAAAAGAATTTGCCGGACAAAAAACAGTTAACATTTTTACATCTTAATTATTACTACAAACATGTTTTATTCATAATGACTTATAAAAGTTTAATAACATTATAAAGGAGGTTTTAAATGGCTGTTGATATGTTTTTGAAATTAGATGGTATTGACGGTGAATCACTGGATGATACATATGCAAAATATATAGATGTAATTTCGTGGAACTGGGGTGCTTCTCAATCAGGCTCTGTGCATATGGGAGGAGGAGCAGGTTCTGGAAAAGCAAGTTTTCAGGACCTCAGCATAACAAAATATGTTGATGCTTCTTCCCATAAACTGTGGAAATCTGTATCTATAGGTGCACACATCAAAGAAGCTAAACTTATAGTGCGTAAAGCAGGTGAAAAACCTCTTGATTATATTGTATTGACTATGACAAATTGTCTTATCACATCCATTAATGCAGGTGGATCTGGAGGTGAAGACAGATTAATGGAAAATATTACAATTAATTTTGAAGAGTATGAATTTGCTTATACTCCACAAAAAGAAGATGGCTCTGGTGATTCGGTACTGCCTTTTAAGTTTAGTATCTCCAAAAATTCATAGTAATTATGGTTATAAAAAATAGAAATTTACATGAATCATTACTGGACAGACTCATTGATATTGAGCCTGATAAAAAGGTTGAGTCTGTCCAGTCCCATTATACAGATTTCAGAAAGATTAAAAACTGTATAGGGCGTGATCTTGAAAATCTTCTGAATACACGGCGTTATATTTTTACTCCTGTAAAAACGTACTCGGAAACGTTAAAATCTCTGTATAGTTATGGTTTGCCTGATTTTACAAACCTTAATCCAAATATGACTTCAGGACAATCCTTTTTACGTATGGAAATTCAAAAAGCAATTATGCTGTTTGAACCAAGATTAAAAAAAATAAATATCTCTATTGATTCGTCGGGTGTAACCAATGGGAAATTAAAATTTCAAATAAGTGGTTTTATTCAAGTGAATGATATGGCAGAGCCTGTAACGTTTAATACAGATTTTGATCGAAACAGGGGAAAATATTCCATATTAAGGTAAATCCATATGAATGATAAACTGCTGGATTATTATGAACAGGAATTGACTTATATCAGACAGATGGGTATGGAGTTTGCCGAAAACTATCCGAAAATTGCAAACAGACTGATGCTTGAATCTGAAAAATCGTCTGATCCTCACACAGAACGTCTTATTGAAGCATTTGCTTTTATAAGCGGTCGTATCCATAAAAAAATCGATGATGATTTTCCAGATATGACAGAATCCCTGTTAAGCATTATCTATCCCCACTATAATAACCCGATTCCCTCCATGACAATTGCACAATTCAAACCCATGATGCAAAATGTCCCTGAATCAGGATATACCATTGAAAGAGGTGTTAAACTTTATACAAAAGCTGTGAATGATACTCCTTGTCAGTTTACAACATCACAAGCCATTGAAATCTGGCCAATTGAAGTCATAAAAGCACAATTAAAAGATCCTGAAATCAGAATAAAAGATGCCCAGCATTTATTACAGATTCAATTAAAATCCATCAACTATCTTCCTTTTAATACAATTGAATTTAAAAAGTTGAGATTTTTCCTGCATGGTCAGCATCAGCACATATTCCACATCCATGAGTTATTATTTAACAATGTGTGCTATATTGAGTGCGTTGCAAAAGATATAAATAACAACACACAAAGAACAATAGTGCTGACACCTTCAGTAGAACCCGTTGGATTTAAAGAGGAAGAAGCTCTGTTACCTACGACTAAAAGAGCTTTTCCAGGATATCGACTTCTCATGGAATACTTTTGTTTTCCTGAAAAATTTCTTTTTTTTGACTTATCTGGGTTTGATAAACTAAAAGAAATTGAGACAGATGATCTACTTGATATCAGAATCTATTTTAATAGAACAGCAGACAAGAGTTTAACTGTTGATAAACACACATTTTGTTTAAATGCATCTCCTGTTGTAAACCTGTTCTCCAAGACTGCTGAACCTGTCAGAGTGGATCAACGAAAAACCCGATATCAGGTTATTCCAGATACAAGGCGGCGGGATGCAATGGAGGTGTTCAGTATTGATAGAATCAGTGCAATATCTGAAGAACACGGTGACGAGATTGAATACCGGCCTTTTTATTCAATACGACATCATCTTGAAAAAATCAGGAATGATGATAGAAATGTTTTCTGGCATATTCAAAGAGAGTTATCAGGTACAAGCAAAGACAGAGGTTCAGAAGTCTTCTTATCATTTTCCGATCTCAATCTTCAACCGAATTCACCGAGTGTTGATGTTTTAACTGTCCATACTACATGCACGAATAGAGACCTTCCCTCCCGTTTGCCTGTGGGAGATAAGACAGGTGATTTTAGAATTGAGTCAGCAGCCCCTGTGGAAAAAATTACTGCTATATTGAAACCGACTCCTGCGAGACGGCCTTTTCTACGTGGTTCTTTACAATGGCGGTTGATTTCCCATTTGTCGCTTAATTATACTTCCCTTGTGGAGGGTGGTGAAGAGGCATTAAGAGAAATCCTAATGCTTTATGACTTTGATAATTCGCCTTCAACAAGGCAGCAGATAAATGGAATTGTCTCTGTTAAAACAGAACATGTAACCAAAAGAATACAACAATCTTTCTGCCGTGGAGTCAAGGTTATTATTACTCTTGATGAAGATAAGTTTGTTGGTGCCGGGCTCTATCTTTTTGCAATGGTGCTTGAACGTTTTCTTGCTCAATATGTTTCTGTTAATTCCTTTTCCCAGTTAGTAATAAAAACTCTTCAACAAAAAGAGATATTAAATACATGGCCCCCAAGAAGCGGAAATCAGATACTGCTTTAAAAAATCAGCTATTTGAAAAATTTTATGAGTTTTCGTTTTTTAAAGCTGTTAACCTGCTTGAGAATTTAAGTCCTGATAAAAAACAGCTTGGTACAGCAATATCTCCATCTGAAGAATCAGTACGGTTTACAGTAAAGCCAGGGTTTACATTTCCTGCAAGTGAAATATCTGATTTAAAAATGGGTGATAAAAACAGGGCTACTGAAATGGAAGTAGCTTTCATGGGATTGATTGGACCATCTGGTATTTTGCCCAATTGGTACAATGAACTTGCCATGGAACGATTGCACCGTAAAGATAAGAGTTTTGTCAGTTTTCTTAATATATTTCATCACAGAATGATCTCACTTTTTTATCTTGCATGGAAAAAAAACAGATTTCCTGAAAGTTATCAGCCTGGTGCCAGTGATAGACTTTCCAATTATATTTTAAGCCTTGCAGGTCTTGGTACCAAGGGAATGGTGCAAAACCTTGGACTTCCCAGAGAAGCTTTGATTTTTTACAGTGGTTTACTCTCACGCCCGGTAGCTTCGGCAAGGGGCATTGAAGCTGCAATTAAGTATTTTTCAGACACAACTGTTATTGTTGATCAGTTTATAGAGTGTGATGTCCTTTTAGAAAAAGAAGACCGTAGCAGTCTTGGAACTGCCAATGTCTCTCTTGGGAAAGATGTGGTATGCGGCTCTTATATTAAAGAGTGCCAGACAAAATTCAGGGTTAATATAGGACCTGTTAAATATAAACAATTCACACGCTTGATGCCAAAAGGTGATTTGCTGTTCCCAATTTTTTCTCTTATCAAATATATGGTTGGGATTGAATTTGAATTTGAAATCAAAATTTTTCTTGACAAAAAGGATGTCCCGGAAAACATCATAGGCGGTATAGGTAATACTGCTCCACAACTTGGTTCTTCTGCATGGATTGCGAGTAAGAAATATCAATATACAAAAGATCAGTATATTACATTTCAGGAAGATTACCTGCTTTTTTTGAAAAATAAAAAAACTACAAACAAAACAATATAAAGGAGTAATAAATGTCTGTTTCAAATTTAAAATCTTTGATTGAAAAGTTGAATCATGCATGC
The DNA here is from genome assembly GCA_030642545.1 of Desulfobacteraceae bacterium. Lineage (GTDB taxonomy): Bacteria > Desulfobacterota > Desulfobacteria > Desulfobacterales > DAOWNP01 > DAOWNP01. The sequence goes on from DAOWNP010000037.1 coordinate 5,220, forward strand.
CGTAAAGCTCTGGAGAATGCAGCAGGGCTTTGTCTATCCCAGACTCATTATGATGTGGAACTTGAACATTTTTTTATCAAGCTTCTTGATATTGAAAATTCTGATTTTAAAAAAATTTTAAAATATTTTGAGATCAATGAATCACACCTGCTCAATGATTTAACTGCTGTAATTGAAACCTTTAAAAGTGGGAATTCACGAAATCCTGCACTCTCTGTTAGAATTCCGCAAATGATAAAAAATGCATGGCTTGTTGCATCTGTTGATTATCAGGCCCCATTTATCAGGTCAGGTCATATAATTATTGCATTAATATCTGACTCTGGTACAAAAGGTGCGTTATATGCAAGTTCAAAATTATTTGAAAAAATTTCCATAGATACTTTAAAAGATTCGTTTTACGATCTTACCAGGGACTCGGGTGAAGATAATGAAGAGCAGTCCGAATTAACAACTTCTGTTTCAGCCCCCAGACCACCTGCTGTGGGCGGTAAGGGTCAGGCCCTTGCCCAGTATACAATCAATTTGACACAAAAGGCCAAACAAGGTGAAATTGATCCGGTGCTTGGGCGTGATTTAGAAATCAGGCAGATGATTGATATTCTGATACGCAGAAGACAGAACAATCCCATTTTGACAGGAGAAGCAGGTGTTGGCAAGACAGCAGTGGTTGAAGGTTTTGCTTTAAAAATTATTGAAGGAGATGTCCCGCCTGTATTGCAGAATATTGCCCTTCACACCCTGGATCTTGGTCTTCTTCAGGCAGGAGCAGGAATTAAGGGAGAATTTGAAGAGCGGCTTAAACAGGTAATGGATGAAGTGAAGTCATCCCCTATACCAATTGTTCTTTTCATTGATGAAGCTCATACCTTGATTGGTGCAGGAGGAGCAGCAGGATCAGGTGATGCTGCAAATCTTTTAAAGCCTGCTCTTGCAAGGGGAGAACTGCGTACTATTGCTGCTACAACGTGGGCAGAATATAAAAAATATTTTGAAAAAGATGCTGCCATGGCAAGGCGTTTTCAGGTAGTTAAAATTGACGAACCAGATGAAGAAAAAGCCATGATAATGATGCGTGCCATTGCACCATTTCTTGAAGCGCATCACAAGGTGATGATAACCAATGAGGCTCTTCTTGACACTGTAAAACTCTCCAACAGATATATAACCGGCAGGCAGTTGCCTGATAAAGCTGTCAGTGTGCTTGATACAGCATGTGCAAGAGTTGCCATAGGTCTTACCACAAGACCTTCCGCTATTGAAGATCGTAAACGTTCCATTGGAAACCTTAATCGTGAGATGAAAGTACTTGTACGGGAAGAAGCTATTGGAAAAAATCATTCAAAGAGAATTGCCATTATAAAAGATGAGCAGAAAACAAATGAACTTGATTGTCAAAAACTTACCGATAAATGGGAATCGGAAATGGAAGTTGCAACTAAAATCATAGAAATATATCAAAAAATCCAGAATATTCATGATAAAAAAGATGAAATAAATAGTAAAAAAGAACTTGTCAAATTACAAAAGGAGTTAAAAGAATCTGAGAAAGAATTTGAAAAAAGGCATAAAGGGACTCCACTTGTTCAGATTACTGTGGATTCAAATATTATATCATCTGTAATATCCGGCTGGACAGGTATTCCAACAGGTAGTATGCTGTCAGATGAGATCAAAACCGTGCTGGAGTTAAGTAAACATCTGAAAAAAAGAATTATTGGTCAGGATTATGGGCTTGGGGTAATTGAGCAGGTTGTGCAGACAAATCATGCCGGTATTGAAGATCCTTCAAAACCCACTGGTGTATTTATGCTTGTAGGTCCAAGTGGTATCGGAAAAACTGAAACCGCACTTGCATTATCAGATCTTCTTTATGGTGGTGAGCAGAATATGATTACAATTAATATGTCTGAATACCAGGAAGCACATACAGTTTCAAGTCTGAAAGGATCTCCTCCCGGATATGTAGGCTATGGAGAAGGTGGAGTTCTAACGGAAGCTGTACGCAGAAAGCCTTATAGTGTTGTTCTTCTTGATGAAATAGAAAAAGCACATACAGATGTAACTGAATTATTTTATCAGGTCTTTGACAAGGGAACTCTGGAAGATGGTGAAGGACGGGTTATTGATTTTAAAAATACTTTAATTATTCTTACATCCAATCTTGGCACGGACCTTATTATGAGCCTGTGTAAAGATGAGGAGACTAAGCCGGAAGCAAAAGCACTTAGTGAAATGCTTGCCCCTGAGCTTCAAAAACATTTTAAACCTGCCTTTCTTGGCCGTATGAAAATTATTCCCTATCTTCCTTTAACAGATGATAATATGAAAAAAATAATAGCTTTGAAACTCAATCAAATCGTCAAGCGTATGCGTGTTAATCAAGGGATTGAATTTAAGTATAACAGCAAAATAATAGATGCCATTGCCCAAAGATGTACAGAGGTAGATAGTGGTGCCCGCAATGTTGATCATATTTTAACTGATACCCTTTTACCGGAAATGAGCAAAATGATTCTTGGTAAAATGGCTGAAAATAAACATATTGGACAGATAATAGTAGATATTGACGGGGAAGGTTTTAAATTTACTCTAAAAAATATTGTATAATTCAGCTATTTATGTCTAATAATAGATTTTAGTCTATACTTAAATAGTTGTAATACTGAGTATATAAAAAAATAATTTTTATTGAATTTTTAAATTATGAAAATTATGTATCATAAAATATTTAAATTAAAATTTTTAATGCTTATTGTAGTATATCTTTTTTATGGATGTATTGCAAAAGAAGCAAGACCTGTTCATAACTATATGGATACAGCAGCCTATCAATCTGAAGATTATATTATCCACGAAAAACAAACAGATGATACATATGAATCCATAGCGAGACTATATTTTAAAAATAAAAATAAAGCTGAGATTTTAAAACAAGAAAATGAAATATTTGGTTCAAATAAAAACAAGTTCTTTATTATTCCCTTAAAAGAGCAACACCTCGGGGGTATTTATAAAGACGGATACCAGGGAGTACCAATTTTATGTTACCATAAATTTGATGAAAAAACTGATTCAAAACTCAATATTTCAGCTAAAGCATTTGATGCACAGATGAAATATCTCAAAAATCATAATTTTAATGTTATTTCTTTAAAAGGATTTTTAAATTTTATTGAATATAAAAAACAAATTCCAAAGAAATCGGTTGTGATTACAATTGATGATGGGTTTAAATCGGGATTTAATGTAGCTTTTCCGATACTTTCTAAATATGGATTTAAAGCAGTATATTTTGTATATATAAATTATATCGGTATATCAAAAAGAGCAATCACCTGGCAGGATTTAAAAAAACTGAAAAAAAGAGGTTACGAAATTGGATCTCATACAATAAGCCACGATGATCTGACTGAAAAATTAGATGGTGAAAGCAGTGAGAATTATGATAAACGAATAAAAAAAGAGATATTTATATCAAAAAAAATACTTGATGAAAAATTGTATCAGGATACTCAGTTTTTTTCATTACCTTATGGGAAATCTAATCCCGAAGTAACAAAACTCATAAAATCTGCAGGTTATAAAATAAGTGTTACCGTAAAAAGAGGAAGTAATCCTTTTTATTGCGATCCTTTTCACTTAAACAGGAATATGATTTTGGACAATAATTTAAAAAAATTTGCAGACAAATTACAAACATTTAATTATATTTCGCTAAAGTGAGAACTATGAGACTTCTAAATAGATTTATTGGGTTAATTATATTTTTAATGCTTTTATCAGGCTGTATAACCAACTGGTACAATACAACTTTTGGTAATTCTGAAAAATATAAACTTTCAAATCAGCATATAGCCAAAGGCGATTCTTTAAAGCGTGCAGGAAATTTGCGTGATGCAGTTGAGCAATATAAAATTGCCCTGACCTTTGATCCTGATAATGATAAAACTTTGAAAAAAAAATTAAATCTTGAAAACAAATTAAAAAGAAAGGCTGATCTTCACTATCAGGTTGGACTTAAACATTTACAGAAAAACAGACCCCTCCTCGCACGAAAAAATTTTCTTGCTGCTCTTCAAAATTGGCCAAAACATGAGAAGGCAAGGGAAAAAATTACTTCAGGAAAACAGTTTGCATGGAATACCAAATATATTACCCATACTATTAGATCAGGGGAAAGTATTTCAAAACTTGCTATGATTTATTATAATGATTATAAAAAATATACTTTTATTAGTGCTTATAATAATATAAATGATATTACAAAAATTTATGCTGGACAAAAAATTAAAATACCAGAAATAAAAAAGTTTAATATAAAAATACTTCAATCAAGGCAGGTAACTTACCATGCAAAAATAAAGAATCAGGTGTTATCTGAAACAGATAAAACAGAATCAATAGAAGCAATAACTATATCTGAAGAGGAAGAAGCTTTAACAGAAGAAAAAGAACTGTTGCAGGCACAAAAAGATCAAAAATTAGATGAAACAGATGATGCTGAAGATAACAAAATATTTGAATCTGATAGAGAAATTTTAGAAGAAATCACTGCCATTGATAAGACTGATAGAGAGAAGAATAGTATCCCATTAGAAGACATACAAACTTCAATTCAAAAAAGTGATGAAAAAAAAGAAGTAAAAAATCAAACTTCTCAATTATTAGACTCTGGAATTACTTTTTTTGAACAACGCAAATATAATCAAGCAATTACCTCTCTTGAAAAAGCATTAAACTTTGATTCTGAAAATGAAAAGATTCGGGACTATTTGTTTAAATCATATTTTCAAAATGGACTTGCCATGTTTAATAAAAAAGAATACCTCAAAGCCAGGGATAATTTCAAGTCAGCCATTCAATATAATCAAGAGTGTGATAAATGTCATGATTACATTGAAAAAAGTGTGGATACCTACAAAAATGTCCATTATAATATGGGGACTCACTTCTTTGGTAAAGAAAAGCTCGAACAAGCCATTGAAGAGTGGGAACTGGTTAAAGAAATAGATCCAGAATACAAAGATATCAAAACTAATCTTAAAAAAGCAAAATCACTTTATCAAAGGCTTGAAGATATTAAAAAGAGTAGTGGTTCATGAAAAAAGTATCTGCAATAATAGTTCAGCTTATACACATTTACGGTCCCCTTAAAGGAACTATAAATGAATTTAATAAGAATGAAATTCTTATTGGCAGACACTCTGCCTGTGATTTGATATTTCCTGGTAAAGCTACTACCATTTCAAGAAAGCACGCAATGATAAGAAGAGAAGGAAACAGGTTTAAAATTATTGACACCAGTACCAACGGCCTTTTTATAAATGGGAAAAGGCAAAAAGAAGCCTTTCTCAAAGATGGTGATGTACTTATCTTTTCCCAGGGCGGACCTAAGGTTAGTTTTTTAACAAAAACAGATAACAATGCTCAATTGCCTGATGACACAATGCAAAACTCTTTTGCTGACAATTCCTCAGAAAGAGAAAATATTGTAGAACCAGATATACATGTGCAGTCATTTACCAATGGTCATCCTCAACAACACATAACTGAGCTCAAACATCCTGTAAATCAGATAGCAGATAAACAACCACAATATTTTAACAACAATATAGCGCATCAAGATAATATTATCACACCAAATGAGCAGGCCATAGATAAAATTTCACCAATAGTTGGAGAGCCTCTTATTGAAAATACAAATGTTCCTTTAATTGTTCAATTTGGGGCAATGCTTCTGTCATTTAAAGTACTTCCAATAATTATTGGTAAAAATGAAAGTTGCGATTTCACATTAAATCACCCGCTGCTTGAAGATAAACATTTACAGATTTTTTTCTGGAACAAATTTTATCATATTAAGGATCTTACAGGTAGAAACCGTGTGTTAATAAATAATATACCAATCAACGGCTTTGCTAAATTAAATCCAGAAGATAAAATTACCCTTGTTGAACATGGTCCCAATTTTCAATTTATTGAGGGTGGTCGTCTTGCTGAAATTATAGAGAAACCAAACCTCAATAGAAAAGAGGAACAAGATGAGAATCAAGAAAACCTGGAAACAGAAAAACAGATAGGCAAACCCATTAAAAAAGGATCATTTTTAAAAGGATTGTTTAATAAGACCCGGTAAATTAAATAATCACTTTTTCAGTACACAGCTTTATGTCTTAGAGAATCTATGATGTATTTTTAGATATCAGCATTTTTTGTTGAATACTACCCTGTGCGCGTATTTCAAAAAGTACCCGATTAGATTGAAGCATGGCAAGTTCTATGGCTGCTGCTGCACGCTGCCGTTGAAAACCTGTTTTAAGTATATTGAAAACGTTTTTTACAGATATTATTTCACCAAGCATATAACGATTATTGTTTTTAAATAAACTTTTGTTCTTATTCCACCATTCTGAAATCAGGGAGGGTGCAGGCCATGGAAGGTCTTCATCCGGATCAAGAGTAACATCTTCATTTTCCGGGTTTTCTGTGGGGCCTGATTCAAATCCTTCCGGCCAATCACCGTCAAGATCTTCATAGGCGAGATCAACTCCTGTAATCATTGAAAATGACTCACCAGCAGCACGGGCATTTTCCGGGACTTCCATCATCTGGATAAGCCATGGAATTATAACTGGATCACCAATTACACCATACCCTGTAATTGAAAGCCTGATAAATTCTGTTTGTTGTGAAAGACCCTGCATCCATGCAAGAGCATCTGAAGTATTCA
>DAOWNP010000079.1 GCA_030642545.1 Desulfobacteraceae bacterium
CCCCCCGTATCTGGGTAAAAGAGTATGACCAGCTTGCATGGTACTGCAATCCTAAAACAGGAACCTTTCAGGTTCCAACATATGATTTTGAGGATATAAAACCTGGTGAAACAGCAACAAGGAAAATTGAGTTCTTTTTTAGTTCTGATGATGAAGAATTATATAAATTTTTAGAAGAAGCTCTTTTTGAAAAATCTGATATCTTTTTGAACCGTACAACCTCTTTAAAGATCAGCAACTTTATTGAAAAGCTTGGTGTTGATGATGGGGCATTATATCCTGTGCCACCAGAGCTTTCAAGCAATGTCTCGGTATTTCATGCAGTGCCGGTTCCGGCTGCATTATGGCTTTTTGGTTCAGGTCTTTTGGGCCTGATAGGTATCCGGAGAAGAAAGGTATAATATAAATTTTGGAAAAGACCGGGGGAAAAACAGGTTAATCTTATCTGGCTTTTTCCCGGATTAACAAAAGAAAAAGATGTAAAAAAATCAGTAATTCCTTCATATTGTAATAGGCAATATTAACAGGGAAAATATTTTTTCCCTGTTAAAAGAGCATTTTTATCTTTTCCTGTCATTATATAAACAAATACAAGATTGTTCTTTGTCTTAATAAAATCAGGATTAAGGAATATGCTTATTAAAAGATTTTCAAAAAAGAAATAAAAATCAATCGGAATTAGCTTTAAAACAGCTAAAAAAGGTTTGCCTGTCAAATGAAAATATTTTTAAAGAATTAATAAAAACAACAAGAGTATGTTCTCTTGAACAGATTACACAAACTTTGTATCAGGTTGGAGGAAAATACAGACGTAATTTATAAGGAATATGGTCAAAATAATTTTCATAAAGGCACATGGTAAAATTATTTTGACCACGTCTTTAAAGAACCTTTAATAGATAATCATCTCTACCAGCAGGAACAGGCTTGACCTATAATCAAAAAAAAGGTCGTTTAAAAAAACGACCTTATTAATGTTTGGCTCCCCAGCACGGACTTGAACCGCGGACCCAGTGGTTAACAGCCACTTGCTCTGCCAGCTGAGCTACTGGGGAATAATTTTATCAGCTTTTAAAACTTTTAAAAACAGACAAGAAAACTTATACATTGACTGTTTTTTTGTGTCAACAAAAAAACATGCTTTTTTGTTATTATTTATTATTTATTATTTTAGCTTGACATTAGCTGAGCACATTGTTAAAACACCACAGTTTTACAAATTGTTTGTAGCCAAAAGGGCGGGTAGCTCAGTTGGGAGAGCATCGGCCTTACAAGCCGAGGGTCACAGGTTCAAGCCCTGTTCCGCCTATTAGAAGACAAACAGTAAAATTAAAAAATGGGGGCGTAGTTCAGCTCTGGTTAGAACGCCGGCCTGTCACGCCGGAGGTCGCGGGTTCGAGTCCCGTCGCTCCCGCCATAAAATAATAAAAGGCTTTAGAAGAAATTCTAAAGCCTTTTTATATTGGTTAGAAAATCCATATCCAACTATAAAATGGATTTTTGAATTTCTAAAAAGATTCTTTAACTACCATCTTTAAATACTTAAATACTTAGATAGTATGGATTTTGGCGGTACTTTAAACTGTTTTACATATGTTTTAAATATTTTTCTTACATATGGGTTTTTTTCATTATCATAGAGTCTTTCAAATATTCCTAACACCCCATTTTGTGTATATCCTAAACTGTCTCCCTGTGATTTATAAAGACTTACTGCTACCTGAGAAATAAAAGAACATAAACTGTCTTGCATACGGTCGTAAATATTATCTGCTCCCTGCTTTGTTGGATTCAGAAATGATTTTAGAGCACTTGAAAAAGAATTTATAACAGCAGCTTTGGGATGGCCAACAACTTTTACTGATTCATATGCTAAAAAAGCTACAACAAGAGGGCTGTTATAAAGTGAATCAGGTGGATGTCGGTTTGTTTCTCCAAGATCGGTAAGGCATAAAGAGACGAAGTGTTCCATAGAACCTTTACTTCCGTAAAGATAATTTTTGTTTTTATGGCTTAATTCAAATAGTATAGATCCTGGTAAATCTGTTAGTGAGCTTGGTTGAATTCCAATATTGTTTTTCAGGCAAAAACTGGCAACATCTATTCCTGTGTGGTTGTTTAAAGATTTAAAATAATCATAAGGCAGACCGAATACAAAAGATGCATGAATTGATATTCCAAAAGACTGAATTTTTTTTATTTTTTCTGAATAGTATTCGGACACACTTTTTTTACTTTTTATAATTCTGTTTGTAATATTTTTGTCTATATATTTTAAATTATCAAGGTCAAGCGATTCTAAACCAATAAAAAAATGGGTAGCTCCTGATAATCTGAGTTTTTTTAATAAATCATTGTCATCAGCTACTTCAATAGAAATCTGAGCTGCATAATTAATTTTAAGCCTGCTTTCTATTATTTTGTTTAATAACTGTTTTAATTTTTTTCCTCCAAAAAGAAGGTTGTCTGGAAGGAAAAAAAAATAACGGTTTGTAAGATCAATTTTCTTTTTTTGAATATATAAAAGCTCTGCAATAAAATCATCAGCATCTCTTATGATAAATTTCCGCTGTTTTTTAGGAATTGTGGATATTGAACAAAATTTACAGGAAAACGGACATCCTACATAAGGTGTTACCGGGTTTATTTTAAAATTTCTAATACCTGTTTTTTTTATAAAAGGCAGTTTGTTTAGAACAGGAATTTTAAGAGGTTTCATAAACTCTATATTCTTATCGTTTCCCCATGTCCTGTTTTCTACCATTAAACTTCCCGAATATTCTTTTTTAAGGCTTGAGCTATCTATATTTTTAAGAACTTCTGATATAACCTCAAAATCTCCAGCTCCTTTTACTATAGAGATAAGCTCAGGATAAGGACAATATTTCCTTATATAAAAATCTACATCTTCAGGACTTGTTGAAACATGAATTCCCCCTATTATTACAGGTATTTTTGCATAATTTAAAACAATAGATATTGTTGCTGCTGTAGGAAAATTTGAACTCATAGCTGTAATAAAAACTCCTTTTGGCAAAGAGTTCATCATAGAAATTACATCTTTAAAGTTTTTTCTTTTTCCGTCAATTAAAAAAATTTTACTTCTGTTTTTTATCTTGGCTATCTGGTTAGCTATATAAACCAGAGCATGGCTTTCTATTGCAAGTGTTTCAACTAAGCCTTTACGCTGTAAACTGTTTAAAAAAACTGTATAGTCAAGATAGTTATCCTTATTAAGTTTTTTTGCATCTTTTCCTGTAAGATAAGATATTATAGAATAAGGAGAAAGACTTTCATTATTTATTATATCCATTAAGCTGTATGTTAAAGGATTGTAAGCAATGTAATAATTATTATCCATGGTTTCTTATAGAACTTTTTTAGGTTCCGCAGTTTTTTTAAAAAAAACTGCGGGTAAATATTACTATTTTTTATTTGATGATTTAGCTTGTATAGACAAAAGTTCTATATCAAAAATAAGTGCTGAATTTGGATTTATTTTTGATCCTGCACCTTTTTTGCCATAAGCAAGATCAGAAGGGATAAACAGTTTATATTTACTGCCAACAGGCATAAGCTGCAAAGCTTCTGTCCATCCCTTAATAACACCTTTAACCATAAAAGATGCTGGTTTCCCACGCTTATAAGAGCTATCAAATTCATCCCCGTTTAAAAGGGTTCCTTTATAATGAACTGTTACCTTATCACTGCCTGAGGGTATGGGACCGTCTCCTTTTTTTATAATTTCATACTGTAATCCTGACTTTGTTGTTATTATCCCATCTTTTTTTTTGTTTTCTTCAAGAAATTTATCCTGTTCTATTTTATTTTTTTTAGTAGTTTCCATCATTTTCTGAATATATTTTTTTCTTTCTTTATCAAAAACTTCCTTACGAATAGAAGCCATCTCTTTTTTAGATATTATAAATTCTCTTTTTTCAAAAGAATCGTTAATACCCATAACAAACTTATCCTGCTCTATTTTTGTTTTAATGGTTTTAATGCTTTCAACTACCTGTACTCCCATGGAGTAACTGAATTTATCAGTTATCGTGTTTAATTCTCTGTTATTCTCTTTTGTTTCTTTACAACCTGTAAAACATAAACACAGAATAGCAATAAGTATCAGTTTTTTATTCATACAACAAATCTCCTTTTTTTTGTAATATAATAGTTTTTATTAAAATGAGTATTTTAAATAAAATAAAGGGAAATTATCTGTTATCAGATAATTGATTTGAATAATACTTTAAAATATTTTATTTATATCAGCAGTTATAAAAATATGCGAAAATAAACAATATAAATCGAACATTTTGTTTATTTTGGAAAAAATTTTTTAAAATAAATAAATTTTAATCAAAACAAATGAATAAAAAAAGAATAGACATTTATATTAAAATAGTCAATAATAATCTGGGTTTTTACAAAAAAATAAACAAGGAACAAGTTCCTTAGCTTTTCATATTGGTTTATCTGTTTTATTTCCTCTCATAAGAACTAAACTATCTTTTTTTGCCTTAGATAAACCAGCCATATATTCACATTTAATACGTAATAAAAAGAAGATCCTCTTGTCAGCTATTGGTAACAATGTTTCAAAATTTCCCTGTCCTTTGGAAAGAACCACATCTGCTGATGCAAATAAATTCTGAAACAGTTTTGTTGTTTCGGGAAGAACTGTTCCAGGGTAAATACTACCGCTGGAAATAGTCGTAACGAGAAGATCAAGACCTACGAATTTGGCATCTTCTAATGTAGCATCATTAATAATAGGTTTATCACGAAGAGCTGCTGTTATATGAAGATTTGGATACTCTTTTTGCAACTCTTTTATAAACAGTGAATCAAAAACAATTTCTCCACTATTATCACAGATATAAAGAAGTGTAGAAGCTTTATTTAGAGTTTTTTTTAATGGTTTGATATCATAGTGATCAAAAGATGTTTTATCAAAAGATTGAAGCTCCTTGTCCAAATCCAAAGAGCCATGATTCTTTGCTCCAAAATCTATAATATTTCCTGCTGCTGCAATTTGTAAAGCTGTTTCAAATGGTGAATTGCTGATATTTATCATTTCCTGAAATTTATCTGCATAAGCCAAAGATAAAATATTAGATTTTTCTTTCACTTCTGCATAAATATCAAAATCAAGAGACTCCCCTCGTTCTTGAATGATTGCATCTGCTACACGACGAACTACATGCTGTACCAAAATATGTGTTGTTTTGGATTTCTCCAAAGCAACCTTTGCTACAGTAATAATTCGTTTGGTCTGTTCTTGAGTAAGCTTCGCAAAATGAGCTGCTGAACGTGCCTGATTTATAACACAAGAGTAACAATCTGATGCAATATTAGAAAAACGATTATTGGTTTCAACAATAGTACTCATCTTTTAACACCTCCAAATGTTAGAGAAATGGAGAAAATTAATTTGATCCAGAAAACACAGCGATATATGCCTTAGCTCAAAATAATTTTCTGCCTTGAACCTGAAGAAATTTTTATTGCATAACAGCCTGTAAACTATAAATTTAAAAATTATTGTATTAGACTTGACAAAAACAAGTGTTTACATTTATTTATCATATATCTCTTTTTCTGTATCCATAAAAATCACTTTGGGCTTAGTTTTAATTTTGGCTTTATATATTTAAATTATAATAAAATTTAATAGCCAATGTTATAAACAAATCCCCAATTGTACAAGGAAAAATTAAATGTCCGAAGAAATATTACCAGATATTTTTAGAGTAGAAATCCCTCTTCCTAAAAATCCATTAAAAGCAGTTAATTCCTATTTTATTAAAAACAAAAACAGAAATCTTATAATTGATACAGGTATGAAGCATCAACTCTGCATAGATGCTATGGATAATGCCATTAAAAAACATAATATTGATCTTAATAAAACTGATTTTTTTATAACTCATCTTCATGCAGACCATATGGGACTTGTTAAATATCTCTCAACAAAATCCTCTATAATTTACTTTAACAAACCTGACGAAAATATTTTAAAAAACGATCATTTCTTTGATAGAATGGCAGAATTTGCCTATATAAGTGGATTTGACAGGGAAAGTATAAAACAGGCTTTTAAAGATCATCCTGGTACAAAATACAGCCCTAAAACATATCCTGATTTTAAAATAATAGAAGAAGACTATGTTATCAGTATTGGAAATTACAACTTAAGATGTGTTGAAACACCAGGTCATACCAATGGGCATACATGTCTGTTTGAGTCTGAAAAAAAACTCATTTTTTCAGGAGATCATATATTAGGGAGCATCACTCCAAATATATCATTGTGGTCTCTTGATGAAAATCCCTTAAATGACTATTTTAAAAGTCTGGAAAAAATTAAAAAGCTTAATATAGAGTTAGTTCTTCCGGGACACAGACAGGTGTTTAAAGATTGTAATAAAAGAATCAATCAGCTTTTAGATCATCATGAAAAAAGATTAGATGAAGTTTTAACTATTATTAAGCAGGGAGAAAAGACTCCTTTTGAAACAGCTCAAAGCATGTCATGGGATCTTAGCTACAAATCGTGGGATCTGTTTCCTGTTATGCAAAAGTGGTTTGCAACATCAGAAGCTTTTGCCCACTTAAAACATTTAGAATATTTAAAAAAAATAAAACGAACAATTAGAAATTCAACCATATTTTATTATTTTTAAACTTTCAGAAACTTCTTAAAATGAGACTATTTTTATGACAAAAGATTATATTTATAACCATTTTGATAATATACCCTATCATAAAAGGCTTGGTGTAACATTAAAAGAGATTGGTAAAGATACTGTAAAGCTGGAACTGCCTTTTATTGAAAAAAACTCAAATTTTGGAGATGTGTTACATGGAGGAATTGCTGCTTCTCTAATAAGTATTACAGCGAGATATCTGGTTTTATCATCTCTTGACACAGAGTTTGATAAATACCATGTATCAATAATTCAGCAAGATGTTCAATATCTGTCAGCTGCTGTTTCAGAACCTGTAACAGCAACAGGTTCTATATTAAAACAGGGAAAAGAACTTACTTTTGTCAGCATAGATATAATGAAAAAAAACAATATATTTGTGGCAAGAGGTATTGTTACTTTAAGATATAGTAAAAAACCCGCTTTAGAGTATGAAATATATCCTGAAGATATAAACTGGAAAACTTTCTATAAAAAACCTTATAAGCTTAGTCCTGTAGCAGAAATTGCATCAAGTCAGGGGTTTATTAAAGATGTGGGAATGAATTATCTCCATATGGATGACAGAGTCTCCATAATAAAGCTTGATTTTAAAGATGAACTTTCTATAGATGGTAAAAATTTCCATGAAGGTATTATTACTGCTTTGTCTGATACAGCAGGAGCCATGGCTGCATGGGCTGCTATTTCATTAGGTAGTCATAAAGCATCAACACCTGCTATACAGATGAATTTTTTTGATCTGCCAGATGGAGATAATATTATTGCTTTAGGTCGTGTCTTAAGTAAAAAAGCAGAATCTTTTATAAGTGAAGTTTCTGTGGTTTGTGAAAATAGCCATAAACTAATTGCCAAAAGCTCTGTTATTTACAGAATTGTAATATAAATCTTTTACAAGGATATACTATGGATAGTACTTTCAGATATTTATCAGGAAAAACAGCTTTGATTACAGGTTCTACTTCATTTATAGGTAAAAGTATAGCAGTAAAGCTGGCAGAACTTGGAGCTGATGTTATAATTAATGGACGAAATAAAGAAGCTGGTAAATCCGTTATAGAAGAGATAAATGATAATGGTAATAGTGCCTGGTTTGAACATGCTGACCTTTTAAAAGAAGAAGATGTTCGGAATATGGTGAAAAGAGTTATTGATAAGTTTAAGAAAATTGATATTCTTGTTGCATCTGGAGCCGGAGCAAGCTCTGATTCTCCATCTTTCAAGCTTTTTGAAGAGATGACAGCAGAAGATTTTTCGCGCTATATTAATGCCCACTGGCTTACGCGTATTTATACAATTCATGCTGTATTTCCATATATGAAATCAGCTGGTGGAGGAAAAATTATAGCTATTGGAACAGATGCCGGCAGAGTAGCTACCGTAGGTGAATCCCTTATTGGCGGTGCAACATCCGGAATGATGCATATGTGCAGAGTACTTGCAAGAGAATTTGGTCGTCATAATGTTCGTATAAACAATGTATCCATGAGTTTTGTGTCAGATTCTATTCCAAGATGGGGTCAAAACTCAGAGGCCCTTAATCCATCTAAAAAAGGGAAAAAAGGAAAAGGAATTTTAGATGGTCTTCTTAAAAGAATGATATTTGATGTTAAACAAAATGATATTGCAGAAACTGTTGCTTTCCTGTCAGGGTCATGCTCAAATGCAATTACAGGACAGACAATTAGTGTTAATGGTGGTCTTTCAACACCAGGATAATTCTGTTTTTTTGAAACAAACAAGGAGAAAATTTTGACAGAGATAAGAATGACCGGAGAAATTAGAACGGATTATGATTGTGAAGCAACAGGAATGCCGGCAGAAAGATGGGGAGAGGCTGTTTTCAAAGTAGGAGGTCATGAAATAGTTCTTGAAGTAAGTGCTGAAAAAGACACCATTGTTGCAATTATGGTGGATGAAGATGTTGTATGGAAAGGAACGCTTAAAGGACTGAAACAGCTCTTGCAAAAAGAGGTGAAAAAACAATAAAAATATATTAAAAACAAACTGATGTGCAAAAAAAGCCGGAGAAAATTAAAAAAGAAAGTAAATAAAAGGAGACTTTTATGGATTTTGCTATGACAATAAAGATTGTTTTTCCATGTTTAATTGGCATGATTATGTTTGGAATTGGAATGACCTTAACTATAAAAGATTTTCGTAATATATTGTTTTACCCAAAAGCGGTGGCAATAGGTTTTTTAGCACAAATTATTCTTTTACCTCTCGTTGCTTTTTTTCTTGCTAAATTTATGAATGTAGATCCTGAGACTGCAGTGGGTATTGTATTGGTTGCCTCTTGTCCAGGAGGTCCAACAGCCGGTCTTTTTGTTTATCTCGCCAGAGGAGTTCCTGCATTATCTGTTTCCCTGACTACAATTAACACTCTGGTAACAATTTTAACTATTCCATTGATAACCGGATTTAGTATGAAGTATTTTATGGGAAGTGATACCCTTGTTGTTTTATCCTTTTGGTTAATTTTTAGACAATTGTTAATAATGGCATTAGTTCCTATTATCCTGGGTATGGTGGTTCGGGCATATTGGCCTGATTTTGCAGATCGTAGTACTCGTAAATTTAATATTTTTTTTGTAGTAGCTTTAGTTTTTATAGGAAGCAGTATAATTTTCAAAGGAGACAGCCAATTATTTTCTAATATTAAAAAAACAGGAAATATAGTAATTATTCTTTATTTTTGCACAACCGGATTAGGATTTTTTCTTGCTAAATTATTTAAACTTAATA
>DAOWNP010000014.1 GCA_030642545.1 Desulfobacteraceae bacterium
AGCCAAAAAATTGCGACTGTTTGAGCGAGGCACGAGCGAGTTTCGCAATTTTGGTGAAGCAAACTTAGAAATTCAAGAAATTTATTCACAAATAGCGGAAAAAACAATTAAACTTTCCGTATTTTGTTATAATCTGTTGTTCACAAGAAGACTGGAATTATCATTACGAATCTAATTAAATCCAGCCTTTTATTTTTAAAACTGCTATCTTTAAAACTGCTATTTTTTTAATTTTATATTTTTATTTAACCAGTATTTTATTCCATTCGTCCAATTTGGTTTTAACTATTTCAAAGAATGGATCCGTATCTCCTTTAATAGTAACTTTTTCGATAATGTCATTCTGAACAATACTATTAACAATTTTTTGATCTTCATCACTTTCAACTACACCAAAAACGGTATGCATACCGTCAAGATGAGGGGTCGGTCTATGCGTTATGAAAAATTGACTTCCATTTGTTCCAGGTCCTGCATTAGCCATTGAAAGGATACCTGCCCTGTCATGTTTCAGATCCTTTTTAAATTCATCTTCAAAGTTATATCCAGGTCCACCCATTCCAGTTCCATCAGGGCATCCGCCCTGAATCATAAAATCTGCAATAACACGATGAAATTTAAGACCGTCATAATATTTTCTTTTTGCAAGGTTTGCAAAATTTGCACAGGTAACAGGGGTTTTGTCTGCAAATAATATTATATTGATAGTACCCTTACTTGTTTCCATAATTACTGTTAAATCAGCCATTGTTTACTCCTTTGTTTAAAAAATAAATATGATTTAAAATAAGTGTTAATTTTCAATTGTCAAATATCAAACTAAAAAAAGCAATGGATTTTAAGCTATATCTTAGAGACTGTGGATAAAATTATTTTCACAAACAGGAATATTACAAGCTACAACAAGTTTAATACGAAAAGTTCCTTAACATGAGACATGTCTCATGTCTCTCAATAAAATCCATCTCTTCTACTTTTTAAAAAACCTGTTTTTTAAAAAGTAGAAGCAATAACAAAACAATATCCACAAACAGACGTATAGGTTTGGATTAGGAATGTTTATTATACAAAGAACGTATAAGTTTCTACCATATTTGACAGACTGATAGATACAGATGGTATGTTTTTTGCTTTTATCGCCATTATGCTTTACCCTTAAATTTAAAATAAAAAAGGAATTATAAATATGTCGGGAAAAAAGAGAGATAGATTAGACAAAGGAGCAATTGTACAAAGAGATCGTGAAACTTTTGCAATAGTTCCTCATTTACCTGGTGGTCTTTGTAGTCCAGAGATTTTGCACAAAATTGCTGATGCAGCAAAAAAATATAATGCTGCTACCATTAAAGCAACTGGTGCCCAACGTATTGCCATTGTGGGGATAAAAGAGGAAGATCTTGATAATATTTGGCAGGATCTTGGTATGAAGCCTGCCGCTGCAGTGGGAATGTGTGTAAGAAGTGTAAAGTTTTGTCCCGGCACTGCTTTTTGCCGCCTTGGACAACAAGATGCCGTTGGTATTGGAATGAAATTGGATGAACTTTATCATGCTTATGAACTCCCATCAAAGTTTAAAATTGGTGTATCAGGCTGTACCAATTCCTGTTCTGAATCATGGGTAAAAGATATCGGTTTGATAGGAACTAAAAAAGGATGGAAAGTGGTGGCAGGTGGAAATGCTGCATCCCGCCCAATGATAGCACAAGTCGTAGCAGATGGACTCACAGATGACGAAGCCCTTGACCTTGTAAAGAGGATAATAGAACGATTTAAAAAATATACAAAACCCATGCGGTTGGGAAAGCTCATTTTAGAAGTTGGAATTGATGCTTTAAAAAGAGAATTAGGTGTTAAAACTAAAATAGCTGTTTCCGAAAAAATAGATATCTCGAAAATAAATGAAAAGTCCTTTTTCAATATAAACTATGGATTATATATAGTAGGTTCAGTCAAAGATGGTAAATCAAATGGACAAATAGCAAATACTGTATTTCAGGTGAGTGATGATCCTCCAACAATTGCTGTAAGTATCAATAAAAAGAACCTGACTTATGAAAATATCAAAGATTCTGGTGTATTCAGTATTTCAATTTTATCAGAAGAAACACCCATGCCTTTTATTGCAAATTTTGGATTTAAATCAGGCAGAGATACTAACAAACTTGAAGGGATAGAATACAAATCAGGAATAACCGGTGCACCGATTATCATAGATAATGTATTAAGTTTTGTAGAGGCAAAAGTAGTTGGTGAAATAAGTGCAGGATTTCATACCATTTTTATGGGACAAATTCAAAGTGCAGATGTAATCAAACAGGGAAAGCCTATGAGCTATGCATACTATCATAAGGTTAAAAAAGGAACTGAGCCGCCTGGTGCCCCTACTCATAGAAAAGAAGACCTCAATAAAAAAACAACAACAGGAGACATTTATCGCTGCGAGGTATGCGGATATATTTATGATCCTGCTGAAGGAGATCCTGATGGAGGGATTGAACCAGGAACAGATTTTAAGGATATTCCCGATAATTGGGAATGCCCTGTTTGCGGAGTGAAAAAAAGCAATTTTGTAAAAGTGTAAATAACACCAAAAAAAAATCGTGCTGCTTTGAATTTATTAAAAGCAGCATAATACAAAACAAAAACAAAACACACATGCCTTGTTTTTGTTTTTTTCCAATCAGATTTGATTAGCATAATCCTTTATGTCTTGATTGTCGGCAAGAAACCTGTAAAGAGTTGCTCTGCCTACACCCAGCACAATTGCTGCCTTGGATTTATTACCTCCGGTTTTTGTCAGAGCAGCTTTAACCGATTCTGTATCAAGCTTACCTGTAAAGTGTTTAATTTCAGGTACTGGTTCCTGATTTGTAATATCCATGGAAATGTCTTTATTTTTAATAATTTCTAAAGGAAGATGTGTCGGAAGGATAGTTTTCCCATGTGCCCGTACAATAGCGAACTGAATTGCATTTTTCAATTCCCTTATATTACCAGGCCAGTGATAATCAAGCAGAATATCAATGGCTTTATCAGCAAGCTTAGGAACTGTAGTGCGTGTTTCATGTTTAGCCTCTTTTAAGAAATGGGCTGATAGAAGAGGGATATCACTTTTATGTTCTTTTAAAGAAGGAAGTATAATAGGAATTACATTCAACCTGTAAAAAAGATCTTCCCTGAATCGTCCTGATTTTACCTCTTCTTTGAGATTTTTATTTGTAGCACTAATAATTCTTACATCTACAGAAACTTTTTTTTCACCACCAACTTTTTCAAAGGTACCTTCCTGCAGGAACCTTAAAAGTTTTACCTGAATTTTTAAAGGCAGCTCAGCAACTTCGTCCAAAAAAAGAGTACCTTTGTGAGCCAGTTCAAATCTTCCTTTTCTTTCTCTGACCGCTCCTGAAAAGGCTCCTTTTACATGACCAAACAACTCGCTTTCTACAATTCCTTCAGGAATAGCACCGCAATTAACAGGTACAAACAGTCCGCTGCCATACGAGCTGATATCATGAATTGCATACGCTACTCTTTCTTTTCCAGTCCCTGTATCACCTGCTACATGAACAGGATAATTATACATGGCAACATCCTGAATCTGCCTGAAAATATCCTGCATAATTTTATCTTTGCCAATAATACCCGCAAAGCTTGTAATAGCTTCAGCTTTTAATGAAAGATTAAAAGAATCTGTCACATCCCTGAAAGAAGCAACCACGCCTTTGAACTCATTGGAATAGTCATTAATAGGTGAAACAGCCATTTCGACCTGCCGGATACTTCCGTTTTTTGTTACAATATTTAGTGGATATTCTAATACATCTCCAAGCAACACCGGTGTATCATTACAAAATAAACATTTACCACCGCAAAAGGGAGCTTTAAATACTTCATGACAATCCTTATTTAAAACTTCTTTTCTTGAATATCCTGTAATTTTTTCAGCTTCTTTATTAAAAAAAGTAATGATTCTTTTTGGTGTATGGACAATAATTCCAATATGCAGACTGTCGAGTACAAATTTGAGGTTACTGCTGTCTAATATGGCTTGTGAAAAATCATTCATAATCTATATTCCAAATATTAAAATATTTTATTATCTATAATCAACATGTAAATGACACATTTGTGTATCAGATGCAATGAGTTTTTTCTGATTACATAAAATCTTAAAAATAAAAAAATTTATTTGGAATATACAAAAAATATTTCTAAGGAATGGGAACAAAACCGTTGTGCTTCATCCTTGCACATTTCATGGACTTAATATCATGGATCAATGCATTCATTCCACCAACCTTTATTCATATGGTTTTGTTTTTCCTTTTGAGCAAGATCAAGAATCCTGTATCCACTATCTAAAAGTATTCCATAAAGGACACCACATCCAGGATCTTCTCTGTGCTCATCACCCTTTTGAGCAAGCCTGATCATTTGTCTTGCAAGCTTAATAGTGTATATTATATTTGTATCACATTTTTTTTTTAACATAGATTTAGATTTAGATTTATTGTTAGGGTTCCCATTATTTAAAATATAAAATTCTAAATATATTAAAGCAATAAGTATACCATACCCATGACTTACACTTTGAGATCTGATAGGCGATATTATGATCAATCCCGCTTTTTATACAAGAAAAGATTGAGGTCTTTCTCGTATAGCTATTTTAGATATCCGATAAAACAGACACCTTGATGATATGGTAAGCCGGCTCTTCATATGGATGAACCTCAATCAGCTTATTCACTGCTTTTGTGATTAAATTATTTTCACAAACGAGTTCAACTTTATATTCTTTAATATGTGTAATAACATTTTGTTTTCCTATATGAGGAGAACTACCTTTTATGGGACGAAATTGGCCGGTGCCTGAAGTTTGCCATGAGCATGAATCATAATAGCCAATTTTCCCTGCACCTAAATCGAATAATGCCCTTTTAATTGCTTCAACATCTGATTCAGGAGCATAAAAACAAAGTATATACATAAAAATATAGTCCTTTATCAGGTTTGACTCCAACTCTTGCCCTTTTGGGTAAAAACAAACTGGAATTCAAGGTTGTTGCAACTCTTTTTTTATATTTTTATCTGAATATTTTTCAAGTAAAAATTCTATAAGATCAGCAGGGTCAGGTTCCCTGTTAAGTTTGGGTTTGGGTTTAGATTTAGATTTAGGTTTGACTTTAGATTTAATCTTTTTTTTGATTTTATAAACAGGTATTTTTTTTTCAGATATCTTTTTTTTAGTAATGGATTTTGTTTTAACTGAAATTTTATCTACATTTGGTTTAGATTTTTTCAATTCATTTGGTTCAGTTTTTTCCAGTTTATCTGCCTGAACTTTTTCCAATTCATTTGGTTTGGTTTTTTCCAGTTTATCTGCCTGGACTTTTTCCAATTCATTTGGTTTGGTTATTTTCAATTTATCTGTTTGGGATTTTTTAACTGGTTGAAGAATATAATGTTTGTTATCAGATACTGTCTCTGAGTTTTTATTCTCAAATGATTTTTCAGGTTTTTTTTGATATATATTTGTTAAAATACTTTGTTTTAAATCGTGGTATATATTAATTATTGCATTTTTTTGATATAACCATGTGGTGGAAAATCCAGCTATAATTAAGGTAAATATTAAAACACATATTAAAACAAGTACCCGTTTTCTTTTTTTTGTGTGTTCTTTAGGATTTAAATCTTTAAATATTTCATTGACAATTTTTTTTGTAACAGGTTTTTTTTCATGGCCAAATGCACTTACCAAAGCATTATCACAAATTATATTTATATTTCTTGGAATTCCTTTAGATAGTTTTACAACCTGTTTTAAGGCATTGTTTTTAAATACAGGAATATAGTTATCATTTGATGCATATATTAATCTGTGTTGGATATAGTCTCTACTCTGTTTTTTTGACAGAGGATATAATGTTGCTTTTACGGCAATACGTTGCTTGAGTTGTCTTAAATTTATCTTTTGTAATTTTTCTTCAAGTTCTGGTTGTCCTACAAGCAGAATCTGTATTAATTTATCTTTGGATGTTTCAAGATTTGAAAGCATACGTAATTGTTCAAGGGTTTCAGACGGCATGTTTTGGGCTTCATCAATTAAAAGAACAATGTTGAATCCATCCTGGAATTCTTTTATTAAAATTAAAAAAAGATTTTCAATAAGTTCAGTGATATCATCTGAAACAAGTTTTATGTCAAGTTCTTTGTAAATGGTTTTAATTATAGATTTAAAAGAGACATTAACATTAAAAATAATTATTGTTTTTAATTTTTCATGAATATATTTTTTTAAATAGGTTCTTATAAGTGTAGTTTTGCCAAGTCCAACTTCACCTATAACAGCTATAAATCCCTTACGCTGCTCAACTCCATATATCATTACCCCAAGAGCTTCCTTGTGATAAGGACTTAAATATAAAAAGTCAGGATCAGGTGTAATATGAAAAGGACGTTCTTTTAAATTGAAAAAATCTAAATACATTTTCTACCCAATAGTGAAATTAAATTTAAAAAAATAAAAAGTATTTTAAATTTTTATATTATGCATATTTATACTATAAAAACAATATAAGGTTTTTAAAATATATAATATATGATAGATATTTTAAAAAATTTACAGGTACTAAATAAATGAAATAGTTAGGGATAAAAAGGTAATGCTTAAAAAATATAAATCAGATAAAGAAAAAAGAAAAAAGCTTGGCATAGATCCTCTTGCGCTTGATGCAGAACAGGTAAAAAAGTTAAGTGAACTTTTAATTGATTCAAAAAAAGAAGATACGTTCCTTTTAGATTTGATTACAAACAGAGTGCCTCCAGGAGTTGACACGGCAGCAAAAGTTAAAGCAGAGTTTTTAACAAAAATAGCAAAAAAAGATAATAAATCTAAAACTATTGATAAAGAAAAGGCTGTTTTTCTTTTAGGCACTATGTTAGGGGGGTATAATATTAATCCTCTTATTGATCTGCTTGATGATAATGAACTTGCATCAGATGCAGCATGTGCTTTATCAAAAAACCTTTTGGTTTTTGATGGATTTTTAAAAGTTTTTAATAAATCAAAAACAAATAAATATGCTGAACAGGTTATAAAATCATGGGCTAATGCTGAATGGTTTACGCAAAAACCATCTGTACCTGATGAAATTGTTGTAACTGTTTTTAAAGTAGATGGTGAGATCAATACAGATGATTTATCTCCTGCATCAGAAGCCTGGAGCAGACCGGATATCCCTCTTCATGCCTTGTCAATGTTAATAAAAAGAGCACCTAATGCACTACATTCTATAGCTGAGCTTAAAAAAGACAACCAGCCTGTGGCTTTTGCAGGTGATGTTGTTGGAACAGGATCTTCAAGAAAGTCAGCAACAAACTCTCTGTTATGGCATATAGGAAAAGATATTAAATTTGTACCAAATAAAAAATGCAGCGGGATTGTGTTAGGCGGTAAAATTGCTCCAATTTTTTTTAATACATTAGAAGATGCAGGAGCGCTTCCTATAGAGTGTGATGTAACAAATATCCTAAATGGTGAGAAGTTAATAATCTATCCTTATAAAGGAGAAATAAGAAATTATAAAACAGGTACATTAGTTTCAGAATTTGAGCTTAAGTCAAAAGTTTTACTTGATGAAGTAAGAGCTGGTGGCAGAATTAATTTAATTATAGGTAAATCTCTTGCACAAAAAGCTCAAAAAGCATTAAATCTTAATAAAATTGATATTTTCTATACACCTCAGAAAGAGAATTCAGGGAAAGGTGGCTTCACACTGGCACAAAAAATCGTGGGTGTCGCATGTGGACAAAAAGGCATACGCCCTGGAGAATATTGTGAACCTGTTATAACTACAGTTGGTTCACAAGATACCACAGGGCCTATGACAAGAGATGAACTCATTGAACTTGCATGTCTTGATTTTAAGGCAGATCTTGTTATGCAGTCATTTTGTCATACCTGTGCATATCCCAAACCTGTTGATATAAATATACACAAAACTCTTCCTGATTTTTTTACATCAAGAAAAGGAATTGCTTTAAAACCAGGAGATGGGGTTATTCATTCATGGTTAAACAGAATGGCTTTGCCTGATACTGTGGGTACAGGAGGAGATTCTCATACCAGGCTCCCTTTAGGCATAAGTTTTCCTGCCGGATCAGGGCTTGTTGCTTTTGCTGCTGCGATGGGTAGAATGCCTCTTGATATGCCGGAATCAGTACATGTGAAATTTAAAGGTACTCTTAATCGTGGCATAACCATGAGAGATGTAATAAATTTCATACCTTATATAGCTATTCAAGAAGGCATGCTTACAGTTGAAAAAAAAGGTAAAAAAAATATATTTTCAGGAAAAATAATAGAATTTTCAGGAATGGAAGATTTGTCAGTTAATGAGGCTTTTGAACTTTCTAATGCATCTGCTGAAAGATCTGCTGCTGCTGCGGTTATTTCATTAAATGAAAAATCTGTAATAAAATTTATTTTATCAAATATAGAGATTTTAAATAAGTTAATTTTAAAAGGTTATGGTTGTGCTGAAACTATAAAACGTAGAATAGAGAGGATGGAGAATTGGGTTGATAACCCTGTTTTAATAAAAAAAGATACTGATGCAAAATACTTTGCTGAAATAGAGATAAATCTTGCTGATATTACAGAGCCTGTTCTTGCATGTCCCAATGATCCTGATAATGTCAAGCTGTTATCTGAAGTTTCAGGGCAAAAAATTGATGAAGTGTTTATTGGTTCTTGCATGACACATGTAGATCATTTTAAAAAAATCGGAAAACTTTTGAATGAATCTTCTCATCTTCCGGTAAAATTATGGATAACTCCTCCCACAGTAATAGATCAGGATATATTAAAAAAAGAGGGCTTTTACAGGATTTTTGAAAAAGCAGGGGCAAGAGTAGAAATGCCTGGATGTTCTCTTTGTATGGGGAATCAGGCAAGAGTAGCAGATAATGCTGTAGTAGTTTCAACTTCTACCAGAAATTTTCCAGACAGAATGGGAGATAATACGGATGTTTATCTCGCTTCAGCTGAAGTTGCTGTAATCTCTGCTATGTGCGGTGAAATTCCTGATTATAAAACCTATAAAAAATATATGAAGGAATAACAGGGAATAACAACCTGTTGATAATAAGAAATATATCTTTTTAGAAATATCTCTTATCAATTGTTTTTAAAAAGATGTTTATATCTTTTTCATTGTTGTAAAAATGAGGTGCTATTCTGATTTTACCATTTCTTAAAGAGACTATTATATTATTTTGTAAAAGGTAAGAGAAAAAGTCTTCAGGATTACCTTTTGGCGTAAATGTTAATATACCTGACCTGTTTTTTTGCTTTTTATAAATATTTGTTTCAAATTTTCGGTTTTTTAGTTCATCAAAGAGAATATTTTGCAATGAAAAAATTTTCTCACTAATCTCAGGTATAATTTCATCAATCAACTTAAGAGCTGCGTAAAGACCGAATATTCCAGAAAAATTTAAGGTGCCTGGTTCAAATACTAATGCGTTTCTTTTTAATTTGAAATCTATGGTAAAATTTTCTTCATCTTCAACACTTTTCCACCCCACAATAGGAGGCCGGATCATGTTTATACTTTTATTTGCTACATATAAAAAACCAACTCCCATAGGTCCCATCAGCCATTTGTGTGAACCTGCTGATAGAAAATCAATATTAAATTTTTTTACATCCATAGGAATAACCCCTAAACTCTGGATTGCATCTACACAAAAGAAAATTCCTTTTTCTTTGCAAAAATTTCCTATGGAATAAAGATCAGCCATATAACCTGTTGCATAATCAACAGAGCTTAGAGTTATCATTCTTGTTTTTGGGTGTAGTGCTTTTTCTAAAATATCTACATTTAGTCTGCCTTTAATTCTGTTTACATACTTAATGTTTACTCCTTTTGCTTCTAAATGCATCCATGGATAAATATTTGATGGAAAATCAGGAACAGGTACCATAACGACATCACCGGGTTTCCATAAAAACCCAGATGCAATAATAGATAGCCCGTGGGAAGTATTTTGGGTAAAAGCTATTTCCTTGTAACAGGCATTTAATAATTTTGAAATAATTTTTTTTGTATCTTTGACTTTATCTATCCACTCAAAATAATGGCTGCTTGCATGGTTTGAGTTTTTTGTATAAAAATCAGATACAGCTTTTGATACATTTATAGAAACAGGTGAAATAGCAGCGTGATTAAAAAAAACGTACTTATTATTTATAGGGAAAAGTTTTCTGTATTTATCAAAATTAATTTTTCCAGTTTTCATCTATTTACCTTATGATATATTTTTATGTTTGAAAAAATCATAAAAAATGGTATTATAAAAGAATAACTTAAAAATATTACTAATAAAATTATAGGATAATAATAAATATTATGGTTGTCACAAAAACTAAAGAGGAATATGTAGAAAAAAGAAAATTACCAAGACATAAATGTAAAAAAACAGTAGGCTATGCTACATATTATTCCAGTCATGCTGAATATATTTATAACATTAATTCATGGGGAGTTTATATAGAAGCTGATGATCCTCCTGATGTAAATGATAATATTGTAATAACAATTCCTGTTACTGAAAACAAAAATTTTATTAAAGTTATAGGAAAAGTTGTTAGAAAAGACAGGGGTGGATTTGGAGTAAAATTTGAAATAGGTATAGCTGATTCTGTTATAACCAAAATAATAAGTTAGATATATGATCTTAATTTTTCTTCCAAAAACTTATTGCTATTATTTTTACCCTTTTTGTATGTACCAGTCACAGGTGAGCTTCAGTCCTTCTTTAAAAGAAAATTCAGGCATATAACTGATCTGGTTAGTTGCTTTTTTTATGTTTGACCATGATTTTTTTATGTCACCTGCCCTTTGTTTTTTGTATTCAGGATCTGCGGAAAATTTAGAAATATTGCTTATTTCCTCCCAAAGTTTATTTATGCTGATATAATTTCCCAAACCAATGTTAAAAACATCTGATTTAACAGATTCTGTTGCAAGAATATTTGCTTTTACCACATCTTTTACAAAAATAAAATCTCTAAGCTGATTCCCATCACCAAAAATAGTCGGCTTTCTTTTTTCAGATGCTTTTTTTATAAATAAAGATATAACCCCTGAATATGGAGAACCAGGATCTTGCCTTGGACCATAAACATTAAAATATCTTAAACAAACCGTATTAATTCCAAAAAGATCGGAAAAATTTTTTGCATTAAGTTCACCTGTATATTTCTGAACAGCATATGGTGAAAGAAGAGATATTGGGCTGCCCTCTTCAGCCGGAAGTTTTTTAATATTACCGTATACTGCACTTGAGCTTGCAAGAACTACTGACTTTATACTGTTTTGTCTTGCAGCATCAAGGATATTCAGTGTTCCCATTATATTTACCATAGCTGAACCAACAGGGTCTTTAACAGACAACGGAACAGAAACAACAGCAGCCTGGTGAAATATTACATCACAACTTTTAGATTCTTTAACAATAAGATTTTTATCACAAATATCACCTTTAATAAAAGTCATATTTTTTTTAATATGGGATAAATTGGATAGGTGACCGGTTGAAAGATTATCTATTACAACAACATGACAATCAAGATCTGTTAAAGCTTTTACAAGATGAGATCCAATAAAACCGGCTCCGCCTGTAACCATAGCTTTTTTAAAGTTTATAGAAATTTTATAATTCATTGTTTGTATCCTGTTAGTTGTTTTTTAAAATGAAGTTTGCTTTTGTAAATATTTAAATGCAGGTTTGTAGTAAATATCTGTATAACACCCATGCCCTGACAGGCACAACAAAACATGAAAATGAAATAAAGCTTACTGGCAAATTATAAATTAGTAGAATTCCTTAATTCATAATTTACCATTCATAATTCATCATTTTCATATAAAACTCTTGTAGTTTATGGAATCATAATAAAATTAATTTCCTTTAATATTTGACCTTGATCATTTACAATTTGAACTTTCCAACTACCTAAATGGCTAGGATTTTTCATTGTGACATAACTCCATGTTCTCATTCTGGGATATTTAATAGCAAGAGGTACTTCACAATATATATTCCCATTATGATAATAAACATGTTTTACTGTTTGAGGCAGGTTGTCTGTTTTTGCTATCATCCATATAACAGGTGCAGGAGTATCTTTTATAGAAAATTTGTGTTGTTCATTAATACATTTTCTTGATAATACTTCAGTACATGCTTTGCATTTGATAATTTTTAAATCATTTTCTAACAGTGTGTCTGTTTTCTCAGTTTGTTTTGGTTTAATAGTTTCAGGTTCATTAACATCAGCTTCTAAAATATTTTCAGTTTTTTCTAAAATTTCAGGTTCATTATCCAACTCTTTTTTTCTAATTTCCGTATTTTCTGTCAAGTTGATATTAACAGGCTTGTTTGTTCTATCATTGATATTTTGAGATATTTTATTATCAGGAATAGAAAAGTTATAATCAGTTGGTTTTTCTGCATCTTTAAATTTATTTTGCAAAACAATTATTATACTAATAGTTATAAGAAACAGAACAAAAAAAAGACTGATTTTTTTCATTCTGTTTTTTAACAAATGTTTTTGAGCTTTTTTTATTATTCTTTCTCTGACAATATCTATTTTCTTTATAACTTTTAAATCGTTTTCATTTATTTCATTTTTATTCATATTTTAAGCATATGTTTTTTTGGAAAAAGTTATACTATCTTTAATACATATTGTATCATATCATAAATAAAACAAAATAAAAAGTGCCAAAACCATACCCAGTCAATTTGAAATATGAAGCCCAATTATTTATGATAACTCCATTTTATCTGAATTTACTTCATATAAAATTTGCATAATCTTTAATCAGGCTGAGATATATTAAATTTATTCAGGGTTATGATACCTTTATATGTCAGGGTAGTTGTCATGCAAATTGATTTAAAGACTTTACAATTTTACAAGGCAATATAGAGGCAATTTAATTACAAAATATTCCCAAGAATATTAAAAAATATTTAATAAGTATCAAGATCAGACTTGACCCCTTTTCAGACTTGACCCCTTTTCAACTTCAGATTACCCTCTTTCTCTCTTTCAACATCAGGATATTTTTTAACTCTAATTTTGACAGGATATTTTAAACCATCATTATTAATTAGTACGGTTGCTTCATAACTATTTGTTTTTACCGGAGATACGTCTAAGATGTTTTTGACTTCAACAAAACTGGTCCTAAATTCGGTTCCTGGATTTTGGAACAATTCAAAAGAAGAGTCTATCTGGTTTACCTTCCCATTATCAAGTACTGAAATACGATCCCCTAAAAACCCAGCTTCATTATGGTCATGTGTAACATAAATTGTGGTTACACCTGTTTTTTGCTGAATACTTTTCAATTCTTCCTGTACTATCTCTTTGGTCATAACATCAAGACTGCTCATAGGTTCATCCATCAAAAGCACATCAGGTTTAATAACAAGTGCTCTTGCCAAAGCCACTCTCTGTTTTTGCCCCCCGCTTAAGTGGCGTGGAAATTTATTTTTTTCATTTGTAATGTTTATTCTTTCCAAATAATAATCAACCCTGTGTTTTATCTCCTGTTTTTTAACTTTTCTTAGTCTAAGTCCATAAGCAATATTCTCAAATACAGTTAAATGCGGAAACAAAGCGTGATCCTGAAAGACATAACCTATTCTTCTTTTATCAGGTGAAAGATTGCTTACATCTTTGTTACCAATAAAAACAGACCCTCTATCTGGTTTTACCAGTCCGGCCATAACAGACAGTGTAGTTGTTTTACCACCACCGCTTGGTCCTAAAAGCACATGAAACTCTCCCTGATTAATTTTGAGGTTTAAATTTTTTAGTACTGTTCGTCCGTTATAACTTTTTGAAATTCCTTTTAATTCAATACTCATGCTGTTTATCCTGCCTGAACCTTAATCCGTAATTTAAATATTAACAGTAATGTAAAAGAAAATACCAGCAGCAGCAAAGCAACAGCAATTGAGGCTGCCGGTTCTCCTGTCATAGCATTCTGGTAAATGGCTACAGTCATTGTTTCTGTTCTGAATGGAATACAGCCGGCTACCATAGAAGTGGCACCAAACTCTCCAAGTGCTCTTGACCAGGTCATAATCATACCTGTATAAATACCATTTTTTGCAAGCGGAAGCAGAACCGTTTTAAACGTATGAAATTTTGATGCTCCCAAAGTTAAAGATGCATTAATAACATTTTTGTTTATAGATGCAAAAGCATCCTTTGTTGATTTTATTAAAAATGGAATAGAAACAAAAAGTTGAGCAATTATAATCCCCTTTTTAGAAAAAATCAGATCAACTCCATGACTACTTAACAAATTTCCAAATTTACTGTTTCCTCCAAGCAAAATCAAAAGGGCCAAACCCGCGACAAGGGGCGGCATGGAAACAGGAAGATCGACCAGTGTATCTATTATCTCTTTTCCTCTAAAATCTTTCATTGCAAGTAAATATGCTACTGGAATTCCCAGACATAATGAGAGAAAGACAACTATTAGCGATGTTTCAAGACTTATAACAATAGCAGATAATATTACAGGAGATCTGAACTGATATATCAGTTCTTCAAATGAAGTTGTTGTAAAAAGAGCAAACATGGGCAATACAATCAAACAAACAAAAACAGCTGTAATAAATAATATAGATATTTCAAAAAAAAAATTTTTCATTTGTTTTATTCCATCACATTAAAGCCATGTTTTATAAAAACTAACTTGCCTTTAGTACCAAGAAGATAATGAATATATTTATCCACATTTTCTTTATCTTTTACTATTTGACATACTGGAATAATACTTGCGATATTATATTTTTTTGGAATATCAATAATCCTGAGTTTACCGGACTGAACTGCATCTGCTTTCCAGACTATGGCGGCATCAGCATTATTACCCTCAATCCAGAATACTAACTGTTTTACAGTTACACCCCTTGCCCTTATATTCATAGCTGATTCTTCAAGACCTGCTTTTTTAAATATCGCATCAGAAACACTACCTGCGGCACATGCTTTAATATCTCCCAATACAAGCCGGTTACTATTATCTAAAAAATCATTAAGAGATTTTACTTTATTATTCCCTTTTAGAGTAATAATAACAGGAGTATGAAAAGCAATCGGGATATATTCATCTACATAACCTTTTTTCTTTAAAATTTTTGCCCACTTATCATTACCCGGAATAAAAATATCAGGAATTTGCCCTGCAAGTATTTTATTGCCAAGTCTTCCACTTCCTTCATAATCATACAAAACATTTATTCCATATAACTTTTTAATATTTCTACCTATTTCATCTAAAGGTATCCTCATTCCTGCTCCGGCAAAAACAAGAATCTCTTTGGACTTTTTTTTGGCAAAAACAGTGGAAGAAACAAAACATACCAGTAATATTAATAGAAAAATTTTATATTTTTTTAAATATATAGAGTTTTTCATGACAACTCCTTTTCCATTAATCTCAAGAAGCCTGGAAACAGAGCCTTTTTAAATTCAAAATCTTTGCTGTTCCGGCAACTGTTGTGCCATAAAGATATAGCGGCTTTTGATATCTCTCAGCAAGAGAAACAAACTGAGACAAGCTGTTGTTTACTATTGTTGATCCTGTCGCAAGAACAACATCAGAGATTTTAAAAAGTTCATCTTCCATTTTTTTGCCATCCCAAATAAGCACTCCATATTTTTTTTTATTAATATTATTTTTATCTAAATCTATTACTTTAAGATTTTGGACAGGTAAATTTTTAGAAAAATTATCTATTATAGCCGGCTGGAATCCAACAATTCCGATTTTAATATCAACTCCATATTTATCAATAATTGTTTTAACTATCTCCTCAGCACATAATTCTGGTTCTTTATTTTTACAATGAATAGTCTTTTCAGCTGTACCTGTATACCGCGTTACAGCATTGAGAGTAGCAATAAAAAGAGCTCTTTCGCCATTGTTTTTTAATTCTAATTCAAGTATTTTTTTAAGCTTTCCTTTAAAAGTACCTGGCGCATCTGTAAATGCCTGCCCCAAAGCATTTTTAAAATTCGCCTGCATTAAAAACTCCTTACCCTGAAGCAGAGGATAATCCTTTCTTTCTGTTTTACCTATGGCCTCCTCAGATGTCAGGATTTTAGCTGTAATATTTATTTCATTTTCCAAAAGATCATGCTCTTCAGATAGCTTAATTAACGCTGTTTTTAATTTATTATACATATTTTAATTCCTTTATTGCTTTTTATGCAGACAAATCAACTGAGTTATTACCCATTTTTGCTTTTTATAAAAATCAAGACCTTTAATATTATTTTTATCAGCAAGAAGCTGCATTCTTTTTGCTTTTTTTTTATACACCCATTCTTCCATAGACAACAACAATTTTTCTCCTATGCCCTGCCCCTGATATAATTTGGTAACAATCATGTCCTCAATTAATGCAACTATTCCTCCTTCCGCTGTTGATACAAGCAACTGGGCACTACACATTCCTATTATTTTTTTTTCTGAAACAGCTACCATAATACAGCGTTTTTCATTATCTTCAAGCATCATAAAAAGACCTTGCTGCTGTTTAATCTTGTTAAAAGTAAAGTCCTTTTCCAGACAAAACAACTCTTTAAGGAGTTCTGTCATTTGATTTATATCAAAGAGTTCAGCTTTTCTGATTATGGCAGATACAAAGTTCATTATATACAAAGACCTCTTTACAATTTTTAATAATTTTAAAACATATAATTTATTATAACAATTAAATATAACTGCAAAAGACATACCTCTCTTTTATATAATACAAAATTATGATAATACATTGTTTTTACAGGAAATAGTTATTATTAATAAAATACACAGGGTTACATAAATGTATTTTATTAATAATATATTACTAAAATGTATTATTTATGCTTTATGAGGATCAAATTTATTTTCTAACGTAGAAATTGGATAAATTTAATCCTCGGAATACAACTAAGGATTCGCCAAAAAATAA
>DAOWNP010000268.1 GCA_030642545.1 Desulfobacteraceae bacterium
ATCTGTAAAAACATTATGGGTTTGTACAATATCTCTTATATGCAGCAATTTTTTTTGATCATAAATATAATTAATTCCAGCCATAGCCGCCATAACACGCAATATCCCCTCAATAAAACCACCTTTTTCAAGATCATCAAGAAGCTGCCTTTTTGTTTCTTGTTCCCTATTCTCAAGACTCTTTTTTATTTCATCCTCTTCCTGTTTTATCCTCTTTTCTACACTATTTTTAAAAAACATTTTTAAAAACGGATTACTATAAATCGCACGGAAACATGTTTCCTGCAAATGATCTCTGACATCTCTGTAACCATCAAGTACGTTAACTATATTGTCAGAAACATTTTTTTCCTTAGAAAGAAAAAGGTTATTTTCTGATACAGGTTTTCTATTCTTTTTTACAAACTCTGCCATAAAAGAAAATGGAAAAACAAATGGGTTCTGATCTGAAAACATATATCTTGAACTCCTCAAATGGTGCACTTGTCTCATAAACTCAGCTGAAGATTCAGATGTATAACTCTTTACAAACGGCCTTACATATTTTCTGTAAACTTTATCATTAAAATTTGATACAGCACGAGCAGTACGAAAATCCGCTTCATCATCTGACAAGCCATCATCATGGGACAGAATATCATACATATCCCTCTCCTCAAACCGCACCTTATAATCTCCTTTTTCAACAGAATCTTCTCCCTCTTCAATTACCATTTCATAAAGACCCGGTGAAAGATATCCTATTAAATTAATACTTCCTATTATTTCATTGTGTTCTTTTCTAGATACATTTCCTGAAACAAATATCCCAAGATGACCTATTGTTTTATGAAGAAGATAGACTATAACCTTGCATTGCCGTTTTATTTCATCTACAGAACCCCAAACCTTGACAATCCAGTTCAGTGCCTGCTGAGGTGGTGTAATATTATCTCCTCCTGAAGCAAAAACAAGAACAGGATTTTCAATATTTCTTAAATCTATCCTTGTATTTTGATCAAGATCTAAAAGCCCATTTTCCAAACGGTTTCCAACAAAAAGATTATCAATTATAAAATATATTTCCTCGGTTGTTGTAAAAAAATAACCACCCCACCATTTTTCAAAACCCAGATATCTTTCTGCTTCTGTATCTATGTTAGAATATAAATTATACTCTTTTTTCCACAAAGTATTTGAAGGGTTAAGTTCCTCAAAACCAGCAACAAGATTTGCTCCATCAAATTTCCCATATCCCAGATCACTACATAGTGACACCAGCCAGGTACCACCTGTAAGCCCCCCTTTATAACGCATGGGCGCCCATCCTTCAACCCCTGCCCAGTAAGAAAGAGGAGAACCGTTAAGTACCAGAGGACCTGTTATATCCGGCCGGTCAGCTCCAATAAGTGCCGCTGCCCAACCACCCTGGCAATTGCCTATTACAGCAGGACTCTCACTCTCAGGATGAAGACGCACAATTTCTTCAAGAAACATTATTTCAGCATTATGAACATCAGCCAGTGTCTGCTCCGGTTCTGGATCAGTAAAAAATATAACAAAATAGACAGGATGTCCATGATTTATAGCCATACCAATTTCAGAATCACGCTTTGAACCACCGATTCCAGGTCCATGGCCTGCACGAGGATCAATAATTAAAATTGGTCTTTTTTTTGATGTTGTTATTTCCTGTTTTTCTTTTGCAGATATATTTAACTGCCTGTTAACTCGT
The DNA here is from genome assembly GCA_030642545.1 of Desulfobacteraceae bacterium. Taxonomy (GTDB): domain Bacteria; phylum Desulfobacterota; class Desulfobacteria; order Desulfobacterales; family DAOWNP01; genus DAOWNP01. The sequence continues at coordinate 1,715 of DAOWNP010000268.1, forward strand.
TTTTCTTTTGCTGCTGTCTTTTTCTTATCTTCATTTTCCCGCCTGTCAACTATTCTGACAAGAGCATGATTTACAGGTTTTTCAAAGTCTCTTCCATCAAGAATCATATGATAATCAAAGATAAGAACAGGAGGCTGCCCAAGAGCAATATGTTCTATATAATTATTTCCTCTTTTTCTAAGTGTATCTGTAAAAAGAATTGATCTTTGACATGCATCTGTAAAATACTCCTCGGCTTCTTGTAAAACAGACAAACCAGGCCACATAAACTTAAAGCTTTCATATATATCCATACATTCACCCCATGATTTAAATTAAATTTGTTGATTAATGGGAACAAAATATAAAAACTGTCTACAATCCTGCATCTGTGTCTTCGGGCTTTTTTTCAGGAGAAAGGTTTGACCTGATAAAAATATTTTTTTTCATGGAATTTACCACTTTATTAATATTATCTACACCATCTCTTATTTCCTGGACCCCTAACTTAGTTGTTTTGGTTACCCTCGGCACATCACAACTACCTTTTTTTAGATTATTTAAAGTTTCTTTTAAACTAACTGCACTATCTTCAACTTTTATCAATATTTCAATGAGATGTTCTTGAGCCAATTCTAAATTTTTTAAATTATTATTAAGATAATCAATAGTATCTGGAGTTTTATCAGTTGTTTTTTCAATGTTTTTTAATATATTATCCAAACGATCAAGCTTTGAAATAATATTTGTCATTAATATTTCCGTCTTTAACAATTTCCCCAAAGATCCTTTACCCTGACTTATATCATGAACTATACTCTCAACATTATTAATAATTAAAAACAATGGACCATTAGGATCATTTAAAGATTCTGCCATATCCGATACGCCCTGAATAGCTTTTATAAACTTTTTTGCAGTTTTTTCTATTTCAAAATCATCCATAATATCTGAAAAAGATTTTTTCTTTATAGATCTTATAGTCTTTCCTTCATCAAGAACAGGTGATGTTTTAAGTCCGGGAGTTATGGAAACATATTCACCTCCAATAAATGTGGGGCTCGCAACAGCAGCTTCAGCATCAATTCTGATTCGTGTAGCAAACTCCTTATAAATTGCAAGTGTTATTTTTACTTTATCTTCAACAATAACTATATCTTCTATTTCCCCGATATCTGCTTTAAACATCTTTACTGCTGAATTTTTTTTTAGATTATAATTCTCATCAAACATAGTATAATAAACAACAGATTCTTTAAACCAGTTTTGTCCCCGGCTCAAAAGAACAATACATATTAAAAGTAAAAATATAAGACTTATAATAAACATTCCTACAGTCTTTTCCCGTTTATTATATTTAATTTCCATAATATTTATCTACTCTTTTATCCGGACATTTCCATCTGAAATACTAATCTGCCTGTTTGAAAATTTATTTATAAAATCTTTGTTATAAGACAGAAACACAGCAGTTATATTTTTATTTACCTGTCTTTCACATATCTTCACAAACTCTTTAAAAAAGTTATGCCCAATAAAATCTTCCGGACACTCCATAAGCATTAAAACGGGGTTTTTCACAATTTCTCTTATCGCAATAACACTCCTTTGGATCATAAAATCAACTTCAGCACATCTCAAATCAAGCTTGTTTGTAATATTTAATGTATCACACAGCATTTTTGTATATTTATCAATATTTAGCTTTTGAGAATTTTCAAAATACATACGCATAAGCAATAAATTTTCCCTTAAAGATTTATTACTTAAAAGAGCTGAATCAGAAACCATATAACCTATTTTTTTTTTTACAGGAAGCAGTTTTTTATAACTTGAAAAATCAACTCTCCTCCCTGAAAAAAAATACAATCCTTTTTCAGGTTTAACAAAAGTTGCAAGAGCCTTTAAAAAAAGGTTGGCATCCTGCCTTGAATCTGTTTGAATTGAGCAAATATCACCTTTTGCTATAATTAAATGTTTTATTTCAAGAGATCTTTTTCTATCATAATCTTTAATAACATAATCAGAAAAACAGCATATTTTCATATATAACCCTAAGGAACGTGGACAAAACGGCTCTTCCGCAATTATACATCATAGATTCCAAGTCATCTTTGTCCGATCTAAAATCACAAAAACATCAAAAGAGCCAGCTATTCCTTCTGCTTTTGAGTTTTCAGATCGAC
>DAOWNP010000314.1 GCA_030642545.1 Desulfobacteraceae bacterium
ACTTCTTAACCTCGGAGGTCTGTATATAAACCCTGCACTGCAAAAACGGCACCCATGCGGACACCCCCTGCCTGTTTCAATTAGATATGTATTATTAAAAATTGTGTTTGGTGTTAATATTGTGCTGGTGGTTTCAATGGTGTCTATTTTTTTTACATAATTTCTTTTTACTTTAACAGGAATATCCTGGTTTGGAGTAAATGACAAAATGGTTCGATCCAAATTGTATTTTACATCATAGAATGAAGGCACATATACAGCATCAATATTCCTGACGATTTCAAGCATCATCTCTTTTTTACAGGAAAAATCAAGTTTCTCAAAAAATTTATTTGGCAGACATTCTCCTTCTCCAATAATAAACAGATCTATAAACACTGCAATAGGCTCAGGATTAATAAAACACGCAACCCCTCCAGCAATTACAAAAGGATAAGAATTATCACGATCTTTAGAAAACAGAGGAAGACCCGAAATATTTAAAATATTTAAAATATTTAAATAATCACTTTCAAAAGAGATTGAAAAAGCAATTATATCAAAATCAATTACATTATGTCCCGATTCTATAGTGAATATAGACGAAGGGGTGGCAGCACTTATATCTGGAAGGAATGCTCTTTCACAAACCACATTTTCCATGCGGTTTAAAAGCAGATATATGGATTGAAAACCCAGGTTAGATATAGCAACCGGGTAAATATTAGGATAAATAAGTGCTACTCGTATCTTTTTTTTCCAGCTTTTTCGTATTATACCCCTTTCTGATTCTGCATAGTTTAATTGTTTTGTTTCTGTTTTTTTATGTTTTTTTACCATACTGTTTTAATTTAAATTATATTTTTTTATTGTAAAGTTTCTTTTATTAGTATGGTGTTTATTCGCAAAAAACAAGTGTATTAACGATGTTTTATCAAATTTATACTAATCTGCTTTTCTTCGTAAAAAAACAGGGTCTTCTAAATTATCATTATCAAAAGAAACTGGCTTATGCCTGCCATCTTCTTTCATATCTGATGTCAGTTTTGAATGCCTCTTAAAAGAAGGTAATAGCTCAATAAGATTTATTACCTCTTTATTATAACCTTCAGGCATAACAACTATTACCCTGCCTCTTAATTTTTCACTTTCTGTTTTTTTCCTGATTGATACTACTGGTTTTAATGAATCTTCAATACCTGTTGCAATTACAGTAACACGTATCTCATCTCCCATATCTTCATCTATGTTATGCCCCCAGATTATCTCTGCTTCATCTCCAACCTCTTCATAGATTCTTTCAGATGCTTCTATCACCTCTTCTACTTGAAGATCACTTGAACTGGTTATATTGAGCAGCACTCCCTTTACCCCTGAAATAGAAATATCTTCCAAAAGAGGATGAGATATTGCTCTTTCTACTGCTTCTTTAGCTCTATTATCTCCACTTGCCATACCTATACCCATTAAAGCCATTCCTGCTTTTGACATAATTGTTTTTACATCAGCAAAATCAAGATTAACAAAACCAGGCATAGTTATAAGATCAGTAATACCTTTAACTGAATACAAAAGAATTTCATCTGCTTGTTTAAATATGTCACGCATTATAGCATTTTTTGGAACTATTTCACGTAATCTGTTGTATGGTATGGTTATAACAGTATCTACCACCTCTTTTAAAATCTCTATCCCCTCTTCTGCAAGAGTCATTCTTTTTTTGCCTTCAAAACTAAAGGGCTTTGTAATAACAGCTACAGTCAATGCCTCTGGCGATATTTCCTTGCATATTTCTGCAACAACAGATGCAGCTCCTGTTCCGGTTCCGCCTCCAAAACCAGCTATAATAAATACTATATTACTTCCTTCTAACGCTTCTTTTAATGCTTCTTTAGATTCTAAAGCAGCCTCTCTGCCTATTGCAGGGTTCATCCCAGCTCCTAAGCCTTGCGTTAAAGTTGATCCAATCTGAATTTTCATCTTGGCATTCGATTTATCCAACACCTGAATATCTGTATTAGCTATTATAAAGTCTACTCCAATCAAATTTGACTCAATCATGTTATTTATAGCATTTCCTCCAGCATCACCAACACCAATCACCTTGATTTTAACAGCCAGGTTAGTTTTTTCATAAGAAAAATCCATATACATAACCCCCTTTTTAAAATTAGTTAATTACTATACTATAATAGGGGTCAAGTCTGTTCTTGACACTTATTATAAACATTTTGTTACATAAAAAAATATGTATAAGCTGAACGCTAAAACAGAGATTTTAAATTTTACCATACAATATAGCCTTCACGCTGTAACACCTCTCTACAATATATTATATAGAAAAAATATTTTATTTAGTTCCGCAGGCAACCTTTTGAATTAAATTGTGTATTTATATTCAAAACTAAAATCTTGGTCGCTCTGTTTTGAAGTATCTGCTCCAGCCTGAAAACAACAGCACAAGAATTCCACAAACAATTACCATTACAACCCATGAAGAACCTGATGCTGTAACTGATGTCTCCTTTTTTTTCTCATCAACCAGTTCAAAACCTTCTATAGATTTCCCTTCTTTTTTAGCATTTACGCTCTCATCTTTTTTGATCTCTTTAATTGTTTTGGTTAAATTTTCCCTCTCTTTTTTATTTTCTGCTTCATTCTCTTTTTGGGTTTTGCCGACAGCTTTTGCAATTGTCATTTTAAACTGATTTAACTGGTTTGGTGATAGTAATCCATGCAGGGAAATAATACTGGTTACAAACTTCTGAAGCATTGGATTATTACAGGTATGTTCACAACATGCAACTCCCTTTTCAATTACGTTTACAACATAATTTAAAGCAAGGCTTTTTTTCATATCTTCCGGAGCCTTCCAGTATTTTTTACGGTCAGCCTCCAGCATTCTTGCTGCAATAGATTGTATTGCCCATGGATTATTCTGATCAAAAAATTTTTTCATACCAAGATCATATTTATCTTTAATATATACATCATGGATTTGTTCCCAATAAGTATCATCAACTGCAAATGGGGTTGTAACCTGAAATCCCCATAAATGTTCCACAAATTTATCCATTGTTCTTGCCCCTGAATATCCCTCTTTTTTCATACCTTTAATCCACTTTGGATTAAGATATCGAGTTCTTAAGGCTCTGCC
>DAOWNP010000219.1 GCA_030642545.1 Desulfobacteraceae bacterium
ATATGGCTTTGTTAATTGTGGAAACTATGTGTAAACGAATTTTAAAAGAGGTTGATGATTTTGTTGATAAAATAAATTCAAAGCCTGTTTATACTGTTCGTGAAGTTTGTGAAGGTTATAAGATAAAACCTGGAAAAATATTGGTTCTTGGTGGAGCTGCTTTGTATTTCACAAAATATTTAAACAGATTTGCGAAAATTAAAGTAAAAACTATTCCAAAATGCGATGTGGCAAATGCTATTGGAGCAGCCATAGCAAGAACCACTTGTGATGTGAGCTTATGTGCAGATACATCACAAGGTATATCAGCAGCACCTGAGGAAAATTTTTTTAAAAAAATAGATATAAATTATTCAGCAGATGATGCAGCAGATGATGCTTTTATGCTTTTAAAGAAAAAAGCGGTGTTTCAGGGGGCAGATAAAGAGGATATTAAAACAGAAATTGTAGAAAGTAATTTATTTAATATGGTCAGAAATTTTTATACTGTAGGTCATAATATAAGGGTAAAGGTTCAGATAAAACCTGGTCTTATTCATGGATATGAAGTTATAGCCAGGAGTTTGTATGATAGTTGAAAGGCTGGTATAAAACGAAAAACGCTGATTCTAACAAATTTTAAATCCGAAAAAAATCATTTAGTAATAACTTCTTGTTTCTTACATAATTTTTATGATTTATTTTATGTCTCTTAGATTGTTATTCTTGTTATGTTTATAACTATATTTATATGTTTTAATAAATATAGTTATAATAATGATTCTTGACTTTGTTTTTGAGTAGAATTACATAAGAAAATATATTTAATAATTCAATATTGCTGATTTGACTACCACTATTTACAAAAATAAATTGTAATTTTCAAAGTGGTCAGGATTAGTATAATAATATGCAGAAATTGTATTTCTGTATATAACTTTCCCATAGTTATGTTTTAACTGGGAAATTATAAAGATAAAGATAAAGAATAAAAGGAGATATAGCATGTCTGATGCCCCTTTGCTTTACAAGGTTTATAATAATACAGCTTATTTGACAATAAATCGTGAAAAACAGAGAAATTCCATAAGCCTTGAAGTGATGAATCTTTTTGAAAAATATCTTGATGAAGCAGAAAACTCTGAAGATGTCAGGGTTATTCATATAACAGGAGCAGGTGACAGAACATTTTGTTCAGGTGCTGATTTGGGCGGCTCTATGATGGATAAGGATGGTAAACCTGGTGGTTTATTAAAATATGCTAATCTTTTAAAAAGAATAACAGGATTTCCTAAACCAACTGTAGCAAGAGTTAACGGATATTGTCTTGGAGGTGGTATGGGTATAATGCTTGCCTGTGATATTGTTATATCAAGAGATGATGCAAAATTTGGTACACCTGAGGTTAATGTAGGTCTGTTTCCCATGATGATAGGAGCACTGATTTTTAGAAATGTTCCCAAAAAGAAAGCTATGGAGATGATTCTTTTAGGGGAGAAATTAAATGCAGAGCAGGCTATTGACATGGGGCTTATTACAAGGGCTGTTTCCTGTGAAAAACTTGATGGTGAAGTTGAGACTATTTTAAAGAGCCTGATTTTAAAAAGTCCTATCGGAATGAGAATAGGAAAGCAGGCTTTTTATGAGGTGGCAGATATGCCTTTTGAAGATGCCCTTGATTTGCTTTCAAAAAAACTTTTAGACATAATTTCAACAGAAGATGCTGTTGAAGGGATTACAGCATTTATTGAAAAACGAAAACCTGTTTTTAAAGGAAGATAGTTGATTGCGTTGTTCTTGTTATAAAAAGTATAAAAATTGAAAAATATTGGAGGTATATGGTGGAAAATAGGAAACTTATAATTGCAAATTGCAGTGGTTTTTATGGAGATCGTATATCTGCTGCAAAAGAGATGGTAAGCCAGGGTCCTATAGATGTATTAACAGGAGATTATTTGGCAGAACTTACCATGGCTATTTTATTTAGAAAGCAGCTTAAAGATCCAAATGGTGGCTATGCCTCTACATTTTTAAGGCAGATGGAAGATGTTATGGGTACATGTCTTGATAAAAATATTCGGGTAGTATCCAATGCAGGAGGGTTAAATCCTAAAAGTCTTGCGCATGAATTGGGCAAAATAGCAGAAAAACTTGGTCTGTCTCCTAAAATTGCATATATAAAAGGAGATAACCTCATGGGAAGTTTAGATGATTTCATGGATAATGGAGAAGAATTTATCCATATGGATAAAAATATTTCTTTAAAAGATGCAGGAGCTCAGACAATATCAGCAAATGCTTATTTTGGAGGATGGGGTGTTACACAAGCTCTTAATCAGGGTGCTGATATAGTAGTTGGGGGAAGACTCGCAGATGCAGCTTTGGTTTCAGGACCTTGTGCCTGGAAATTTAACTGGAAAAGAGATGATTATGATAAGCTTGCAGGTGCAGTTGCAGCAGGTCATATTATTGAGTGTGGAACTCAGGCTACAGGTGGAAATTACTCATTTTTTAAAGAGGTTCCTTCTTTTTTAAATGTTGGATTTCCAATAGCTGAGATGCATGAAGATGGTTCATTTGTAATAACAAAGCATGATAATACCGGGGGCTTAGTTTCTACAGGAACTGTAACAGCCCAACTGCTTTATGAAATAAGAGGACATCAATATTTAACGCCGGATGTAACAGCTCGTTTTGATACTATAAAACTTGAGACTCAAGGTAAAGACAGAGTGTATGTCAGTGATATAAAGGGTGAGTCTCCTACAAATACCACAAAGGTTTGTATAAATAATTTAGGTGGATATAGAAATTCCATGACTATTATTTTAACTGGTCTGGATATAGAAGAAAAAGCAGAGATTGTTTTAGATACTTTGTTTGAGAGTATGGGTGGAAAGGATATCTTTGAGGTTTGTGAAGTGCAGCTTATACGCTCAGATCAGGTAGATCCCCAAACAAATGAAGCCTCTTTTGCTCTGTTGCGGGTTTCAGTAATGGATAAGGATCAAAAGCTTGTTGGCCGTCTGTTTTCTTCAAAGATAGTAGAGCTTGCTCTTTCCAGTGTTCCTGGTTTTACGTTGACAAGTCCTCCATCCAATGCAATGCCTGCAATAGTACACTGGCCTGCACTGGTATCTAAAGAAAAATTGAAAGAGATTCTTGTTATAGATAATCAGGAACAGGAAATTAAACCGGTTTTATTTGATGAGAGTGCTGGTGTTGTTGTAAATGAAACAGCTGTTTTTGGAAAAAAAGATTTTGGAAAGATGGAAAAAGCTGTGTTAGGATCAGTTTTTGCTACTCGTTCAGGTGATAAAGGAGGAAATGCTAACCTTGGTGTCTGGGCAAAAAACAGGGATGCATTTGAATATTTAAAAAGTTATCTAACTGTTGGAAAGTTAAAAGAGCTGTTAACAGATATGAGTGAATTTGAGATAGAAAAGTATGAATTTGAGAATTTGTATGCTGTAAATTTCTACATAAAAGGTATTTTAGGAGATGGAGTTGCTGCTTCTTTAAGAAGTGATCCGCAAGGGAAAACTCTTGGTGAATATCTAAGGGCAAAGATCATTGATTTGCCTAAATCTATTCTTTAAGGGTCGTGGAAATTTAATATTGCAGATGTGTTTTTTTAAAAAAATTATAGATAGAAATTTTTGAATAAGGAGTTGGGATATGGATAACAGTGCAAATAAAGGTTCCGGATATCAGAAATATTTTGGCAAAGAGCATGATCTTGTTAGAGGTGCTATAAAGGATCTTGTAAAAAAAGAAATTCTGCCTTATGTGGATGAATGGGAAGAAGCAGGTGAATTTCCTATAGAATTGTATAAAAAAGCAGCAGAAATCGGTTTTTTGGGACTTTGTTATCCTGAAGAGTATGGAGGAACACCAGGCGATGTTTTTTTAAAAATTGTTGCAACGGAAGAGATAATGAGATCAGGCTCAGGTGGGCTTGCTGCAAGTCTGGGATCTCTTGATATTGCTATTCCGCCTATAGTTCATCTTGGAACAGAAGAGCAAAAGCAAAAATTTGTTGTACCGGTTATAGCTGGAGAGAAAATAGCTGCTTTGGGAATAACAGAACCTAGCGGAGGTTCTGATGTAGCAAATTTAAAGACAACAGCAGAAAAAAAAGGTGACTATTATATAGTAAATGGAAGCAAAACTTTTATTACAAGCGGATATCGGGCAGATCAATTGACTTGTGCAGTCAGAACAGGAGGTCCCGGTTATAATGGAGTGAGTCTTCTTGTTATAGATGCTAATACACCAGGGTATTCAGTTTCAAATAAACTTAAAAAAACAGGGTGGTGGGCATCTGATACTGCTGAGATTTATTTTGATGATTGTAAGGTTCCTGTAGAAAATCTTATAGGTGAAGAAAATAATGGGTTTGCAGGTATAATGAACAATTTTCAATCAGAGCGTTTGAGCTTAACTGTTATGGCAAATATAACAGCTCAGATAGCACTTGAAGAAGCTATGAAATATGCAAAAGAGCGCGAAGCTTTTGGGAAAACCCTTATGGGATTTCAGGTAACAAGGCATAAGCTGGTTGATATGGCTACTCTCGTTGAAGCAAGCAGGGAATTTACTTATCGTGTAGCAGCCAAAATTGATGCAGGAGAGAATCAGTTAAAAGAGATCTCCATGGCCAAAAATTTTGCCTGTATGGTTGGTGATAAAGTTACATATGATGCAGTACAAATATTTGGTGGTCATGGTTATATAAGAGGATGTATTGTAGAAAGGCTTTCAAGAGATATGCGCATTCTTTCTATAGGTGGTGGTACTACTGAAATAATGAAAAAGATTATAGGGAAGTTGATGTTATAG
>DAOWNP010000294.1 GCA_030642545.1 Desulfobacteraceae bacterium
ATAAAAATTTACTGTTTTATATTTTTTCATATGCTGTATCCAATTTTATATATATTGTTATTGCTTTTTTTCTTGCATCAAAACTGCTTCAACCAAAAGCTGAATTTAACTGGCAGATAATAAAAAATATTTTAAAGTTGTCATGGCCAATAGGTATTTCATTTTTAATTATTCTTATTAATACCCGTGCAGATATTTTTATGCTGGCATCATTAAAATCATATAATGAAGTTGGAATTTACAATGCTGCTTATCGTTTCCTTGATCTTTCAGCAACACTTGCAATTATTATAACAAACCCTTTGCTTCCTCTGTTTTCAGAATATGCAGTAAATAACATGGAGAAATTAAAACAGGAATCTGCAAAACTTTTTGAAATTATAGCAATTATTACAATTCCTATAGCAATAGCCACACCATATCTGTCATCTTTAATAATTAATTTAATTTATAACCCGCAATTTTCTCCGGCTGCTGATGTTTTAAATATTATGTCATGGGTGGGAATTCTTGTTTTTTTTTCACTGTTTACAACGACAATCTGTATTGCCATAGGAGTTGTTCATTTTGGATGGTGGAGTGCATTGCTTGCTGCATCCATAAATATTGCTCTGAATTTCATGTGGATTCCAAAATTCAGTTATATCGGATCTGCATGGGCTACATTAATTTGTGAAATTATTCTGATAGGAGTATCTATAACATATATTACAAAACATATGGGAAATCTTTTTAACCAGCTTATCTGGTTTAAGATAATTTTAACAAACATCATATTTTTTCTTTTTCTTCACACAGCAACTTTTATAATATTCCCGTATAATCTTGTAGCAGGAATCATGCTGTACATACTAATTCTTTTTATCACAGGCCTTATCCAGATCCAAAATATTAAAAATATTGTTGTGATAATAAAAGAGAAAATTGCATGACACCTGTAAATTTATGCTCTATTTTTGATAAAAAAAAACAGATAATATAAAAAACTATTTTACAACCCTTTTCAGGCAGAAAAAAATTTATGTATAAAGCAGAAAAAACTCTTTCCATTATAATTGTAAGCTGGAATTGCTGGTACCATATAAATAATTGTTTAAATTCCATAAAACTGCATGCAGATAATATTAAAAAAGAGATTATTGTAATAGATAACAATTCAAATGATAAAAGCTGTGACAAGATAAGAAAGCAGCACCCTGAAACAACAGTAATTCCACTTTTAGAAAATATTGGATTTCCACGGGCAAATAATATCGGTTTTTTGCGTGCAACAGGTAAATATATCCTGGCTCTAAATCCAGATACAATTATTTATGAAAATACTCTTCAGGAATCCATATCTTTTCTTAAAAATAACAAGAGTTATGGATGTGTGGGAGTGAAAACATTAAAACCAAACAACCGCATACAGTTTGCATGTGCAAAACAATTTACTACTTTAAGAGGTGCTCTTTTTGGAACAATTTTGTTAGACAAAATATTTCCTGGAATTAAATTTTTAAAATCACCTGATATGGCTTTCTGGAATCATGAAAATGACCGGGATGTAGAGATGATCCAGGGAGCCTATATGATGTTTCCAAAAACAATTTACACAAAACTGGGAGGATTTAATGAAGATATCCCTATGTTTTTTGAGGATAATGAATTTTGTATCCGCCTGATGAGAAATAATTATAAAATAAGATATCTCTCTCATGTTAAAATCACTCATTTTATAGGACAAAGTCTTAAAAAAGCAGTTCCCAAATGGGTTGTTATGCTTCGTTATGAATCCACATACCTGTCCATAAAACTATTGCAGGGAGATGGTTATGCCATAATGTATCCATTTCTGCTCTTTTTCATGCTGCTTTTAAAGTTTTTATTATTACCCTGCCTTTCATTGGGTTTATATATTAAAAATGGTTATAATCATTTTTCAATACTGTATCATGAAACTGTTTATGGATTTTTGTGGGTAAAAAAAAAGATTAAAGAGATAAAAAATGCAAAAAAAGATAAAAAGCGCATATAGAATAACAAAAATTCTTCTTGTAGGACAAACTCCTCCGCCTTATGGAGGACAGGCAATTATGCAACAGGAAGCTCTTGCCGGAAAATATAAAAATATAAAGTTTATCCATGCACCAATGGCTTTTTCAAAAGATATGGATGAAGTTGGTAAATTTAAATTAACAAAACTATTTCACCTGATCTATGTGATTTGTAATATTATTTTTTTAAAATTCAGGCATAAAATAAAAATACTCTATTATCCACCTGCAGGGCCGCATAAAATACCGGTATACAGGGATATGGCAATACTTATCTCTGTTAGATGGCTTTTTAATAAAACTGTTTTTCACTTTCATGCAGGAGGTGTATCAAAATTATATAAAAAGTTGACTGTATTAGAGCGGTTTTTTTTTAAAAAAGCATATTTTTATCCTGATCTTAGTATTATATTATCAGAAAAAAATCCAGAAGACGGGCAATTTTTTAAAACAAAAAAAAATGCAATTATACCTTATGGTATTTATGACCATTTCCCAAAATACAAAAATCTTAAACCTGAAAAAAAAGAACCCCCTGTTCTGCTTTATGTTGGTGCCATACGAAAATCCAAAGGAGTTTTAATATTTCTTGAAGCATTATCACAGTTAAAAACAGAAAAAATTCCTTTTTATGCAAAATTTATGGGGAAATTTGAGTCTGAAAATTTTAAAAATAAAGTTTATGCTTTTATCCAGTCACATAATTTAAAAGACCATATCGAATTTATTGGAGTAAAAAAAGGAGATGACAAGTGGGATGTTTTTTATAAATCAGATATCTTATGTTTTCCGTCTTTTTTTAACAGTGAAACATTTGGGCTTGTTGCATTAGAAGCCATGCAGTTTGAACTTCCTGTAGTCGCTACATTATGGCGTGGAATTCCCTCTGTTGTAAAAGATAAAAAATCAGGATTTCTTGTGCCTGTAAAAGAGAGCTGTGCCTTAAAAGAAAAAATCAAACTTCTTCTTTATGATGAAAAATTAAGAAAAAAAATGGGACAGTGTGGAAGAGAAATTTTCATAGAAGAATTTACCTTAGAAAAATACTGGAATAACCTGGAAAATATATTTAGGAACGTGGATGAAATAACTTCCACAAACAGGCACATAGATTGGGGTTAGATTTGTTCGACAGGCTGTTACGGAACTAAATAAAATATTTTTTGCACACAATATATTGTGTAGAGATATTACAAGGTACAGGCTATACTGTATGAAGAATTTTAAGATCTCTATTCCGTAACAGCCTGTCGAATCACTGGTAGCAAGAAAGTACCAATAAAGTCATGTTCACTGGCAGGAAGGAAACTGTGAATAATGAGATTACAGGTATTTACATATTCCGTGCTGTTGATGTTCCATAGCTATGTAAGTAGAAATAATAAACTCTCTAAATTTTGCTAATAACA